>JAJCYJ010000457.1 GCA_029262975.1 Saprospiraceae bacterium | reverse complement strand
TCTAATAGGTGTTATCAGACTCAATACTTTTTTATCCTTCGTTCTGGTGTCGCTTGGTCTCGGATTAGCCCTGGGAATGCCATTGGATACGATTAGTGGAGCCATTCAGAAGGGTATTGGAAGTACTCTTGGTTTCCTGGTAATTATCCTGGGATTTGGCGCAATGCTCGGTAAACTTGTAGCCGATAGCGGTGCAGCACAAAGAATATCGGACAGCCTGATCAAGGCTTTTCCTAACAGGTATATTCAGTGGGCAGTAGTATTGACAGGTTTTATCGTGGGCATACCCATGTTCTATTCAGTAGGGTTTGTGATCTTGCTTCCTTTGGTCTTTTCAGTGGCTGCCACGACCCGGTTACCGCTCCTTTATATTGGACTTCCAATGCTCGCTGCCCTTAGCGTAACACACGGCTATTTGCCGCCACATCCAGCGCCTAGTGCTTTGGTCGAAAGTTTTCAAGCAGACATGGGACTCACACTACTTTATGGATTAATCGTAGCCATTCCTGCTATTGTTTTAGGAGGACCTGTATTTGCTAAAACTCTCAAGAAATATAACCCCAAACCCCTGGCTTCACTATTTAATGATAAGCGCTTTACCGATGCTGAAATGCCCAGCTTGGCGAATAGTATTTTTACCTCTCTTCTTCCAGTTGTTTTGCTCGCCGGAGCCGCTATTGCCAAATTGATGGTTGCTCCAACGAGCTCCATGTTACCTGTTATAAATTTTATCGGAGATCCAATTATTGCGATGGTTATCACAATCATTGTTGCCATTTACACACTCGGTATAGGAAGAGGAAAATCCATGGATGAAGTCTCCGGAACACTCGTTGATGCCATTAAAGGAATTGCGATGATTTTACTGATCATCGCTGGTGCAGGTGCACTTAAAGAAATCTTGATCGCCAGTGATGTCAGTAATTACATCGGGGATATTTTAAAAGAAATTCCGGTATCTCCACTCATTCTGGCTTGGGGTATAGCGGCTATTATCAGAATCTGTGTAGGTTCGGCGACCGTGGCAGGATTAACCAGTGCCGGTATCGTGGCACCCCTGATTGTTCTTACTGGTGCCAATCCAAATCTTATGGTCCTTGCTACTGGAGCAGGAAGTCTTATGTTTTCTCATGTTAATGACACAGGTTTCTGGTTATTCAAAGAATATTTCAATATGTCTGTAAAAGATACTTTAAAAACCTGGAGTGTTATGGAGACAATCGTATCCATTTCAGGTATTGTAGGTGTATTAATCTTAAATCAATTCGTATGACCGCTGATGAACGCTTTTCTTCGCTAAACCTAATATTACCGCCACCACCCAAACCCATGGGAGTGTACAAACCATTTTTGCAACTTGACAAGATGATATATGTCTCAGGTCATGGTACTTTTAAAGAAGATGGTACATTAATAATAGGTCGAATAGGGATGGACTTAAACGAAAAAGAAGGTAAAAGTGCTGCGCAACAAGTGGGGCTCGCTATTATCTCTACGCTGATGTCTAATTTAGGAAGCCTCAATGGTATCGCCAGGGTAGTAAAAGTCTTGGGTATGGTGAATGCCACCTCTGACTTTGAAGCTCATCCTTACGTTATTAATGGATGCAGTGAATTATTTGCAAAAATTTGGGGTGAAGAAAATGGCGTAGGCGTACGAAGTGCAGTTGGGATGGGCTCACTTCCTGGTAATATTCCAGTAGAAATTGAAGCACAATTTTTATTGAAATGATGAGCGATTGGTACCATATAGATTTGTCCGAAATAGACACACCAGCATTGCTAATAGATAAAGAGAAAGTAGCCTTTAATATTGATCAGGCCATCATTCATGCAGGAGGCTTAGACCGACTTCGCCCTCATGTCAAAACACATAAGATCTTAGATGTTGCACGCATGCAACTGGCTGCCGGAATTAAAAAATTCAAATGCGCGACAATACCGGAGGCAGAAATGTTGGGCATGGCAGGAGCCGAAGATGTCTTGATCGCTTACCAGCCTCAGGGTCCAAAAATTCAAAGAATCAGGTTGCTAAAGGAGAAATACCCGGCTACGCAATATGCTGTGCTTATCGACAATAATATGTCTGCAGCTGCAATTGATAAAATGTTCTCCCGGCAAAATCCATTATCGGTTTATATTGATATAAATGATGGGCAAAACCGTACGGGCATTAAACCTGAAAATGTGATGGCGCTCATTGATGACGTCATAAACATGGAAAGGGTGTGTATCAGTGGTCTGCATTGTTATGATGGTCATATTAGAATGCCCTCATTAGCATCAAGGGTTACGGCTTCGACTACTGCTTTTTCAGAAGTGACAACACTCAGAACAGTCTTGGAGGAACTGTTAGGCAGAAAAGTAAATGTCGTGGCTGGTGGAAGTCCTTCTTTCTCTGTACATGCTAAATATCATGATGTCGAATGCAGTCCTGGAACATTCATTTTTTGGGACGAACGGTATGCTTCAGATTATGCTGAGATGCCTTTTCAAAAAGCTGCGATTCTCGCTACAAGGGTCATATCCAAAATAGATGCAAATATTTATTGCCTGGATTTGGGTCATAAAAGTGTTGCCAGCGAATTTCCATTTCCCAGAATTAAATTCATGAGCCCTCATACATTAGAACAGATAGGGCATAGTGAAGAACATCTTGTGGTCAGATGCACTTCCGCTGATGTGCTAGAAGTAGGTCAACTCCTTTTGGGATATCCTTATCATATATGCCCCACAGTCGCACTATATGATCATGTGCATGTAGTGAATAACGGAGTCATAACTAAAAAGTGGAAAGTCCTGGCAAGGGACAGAATGATAACTGTATAATTATAATTTATCGAGTCAATATTCAGATCTTAATTTGAATATGGGGTATTTATATTTTAAAATAACTATTCAAATTCCTTTCGACTGGAAATCTCCTGTTTATAATTTTATTTCTCTCTCTTCCTTAAATGAAAGCGTACATGCAATAGCTGCTTGAGTTGCTTTGACTGCATCTGCGATAGTTGTTTCCGGTTTTATATTTTCTTCTATACACGCGATAAAGTCTTTAGCCATAATTAGAAAAGCATCTTCAAATCTCTCCCAAAAAGTTGCTACACATTCTTGCCTGGCACCGTGTTTGTCATATATTTCAACCCGGTTTTTAGACGAAGGTCGGCCAATGCGCAAACTTCCTTCAGTACCTACAATTTCGGTATAAGTATCATGCCCGTGCATGGCTGTTCTGCTGGCACCGATTACGGCCATCGATTCATTTTCTAATTTGATTATCGTCATCACGTTATCGGCATCTCCGGCTTCCGCAAATTCGGGATATTTGAATGCACCACCTATTGCATAAACAGATTTAATCTCTGATTCAAGAAACCACCTGACAAGATCTATATCATGAATATTATAATCATGAAAGATACCTCCACTTTTTCCGACATACTGAATTTGAAAACCTGATTCGAAGTCTTTATCTACCGTTTGTGATTTAACTAAAAATGGTTTGCCGATAAGACCTTCACCTACTTTAATTTTTGCATCTTGATAACTGGGATCATATCTTCTGACAAATCCAACTTGACAAATTAATTCAGGATGACTTTCAGAAATGCGTGCAACTTTCTGGCATGCTTCGATAGAGACAGCCAATGGCTTTTCTGAAAAGACATGTTTGCCATGCTGCAACGCCATAATAATATGGGCCGCATGCTGATCAGTGGAACTTATAACGAAGATTGCTTCTATATCAGCCTGCTTCAGCATCTCTTCGTAATCCTTAAATAAAAATGGAACACCTAATTCATTTTTTGCAAAAACCAGTTCTTTCTCTGAAATAGAACAAGCTGCTACCAGTCGTGCGGTATTTATATCATGAGCCAGGTATTTAGCATATTCCTTTCCAAGTCTTCCGAGACCGACGATTCCCACGTTTATCATTCTATTGATATTTATCGAAAATTGATTTAGATCATGTTACATTTACCGGCCATAATAATAAGGCAATACCATGA
>JAJCYJ010000456.1 GCA_029262975.1 Saprospiraceae bacterium | reverse complement strand
ATGGGAAAGCCGATGGAGAATTTTGTTCTTTTATATCAAGAATTATATTTTGCTCATCTTGCAAATTATTTCCCTGAACTAAAACATAATATCTGTTCGATCCTAATGAACCCGTACCGGCATTTTCCCGCAATACTATATCCAGGACATTAAAATATCCTTCTGGAAATTTTATGTCTCCCATTAATGTTTCAATATATGAAGACATCTGATTATTTATTGCATCATAATCTGCTTGCGATAAATTGCCTACCTCATCAAGCGAGCTGTCAAAAACTATTTTCTCACCCTCTTTCTTAGTCCACTTTTCAATCATTCCTGATCGACTTTCTTTTTTGGCCGTCTTTTTTAAAAATTTACTAAGTGGATCATCTGTGTTTTTATAATTATAATAGGTCTCAGAAGCTTTTTTATTTTTAGAAAACGAGGATAAAGTCTGAAGATAGGAATCAGAAAGACTGTCAAGGACTAATCCAATTTTTAACTTAGTAGAGGATTTCTTATTCTTCTTAGATGAAAGTGGGGACTCTTTTCCAATGAGTACAAGGCTAATGGCCAATCGCCATAAATCATACTGATAATCAGCTATGATCGCTTCATCAAAATCATTCAATCCATAGACGACTCCGAGACCATGGGCTGCATAGGCGCCAAAGTTATATGCATGGCAGTCTCCATTAATCCAGGTTCTTGTGCAATAATTACCAAAATGTGTCATACGCCAGTCCCATTCGAAATCTTGCCAAAAAATATGGTTACTTCCCCGATAAAATGAATATGGAGAAGTTGCCATTTTTTGATATTTCTCAATTTTTTCTGATTGCGAAAGATGCTGATTGTACTTTGCTAGTGATTCAGTAATCAGACCTCTTCTGCCGTAAAGTAATTCTCCCTCTTCCGATGGACTTGCACGATGCTTTTTAGCTTTTTTTGCCATTATTTGTCATGTTTAGATAGGTTTCAGCACATAAATAGGAGCAATACATGAAACCTTTCATTTTTTGGATCCAAAATATATTTAAACTACTGCAGTTCTCATAATCGTAATCACACGATCTGACAGTATAAGATATTTTGCATGATTAAAAGAGAAAAGAATTAAAGGATTGATTGCAGTTCCATTGTCATCTTCCTATCATAAAGTTCGGTAATTCGTAGCCATTATTCCGTATTATTTTTACTGACCTTTGAAAATGTATACATTCTTAAGCCAGGTAACTTACAATAATTGAGTGCAGTTCAGAATTTCATTTTTCGTGTTGTCACTATTTTTGATAGAAGCAAAGAATACCGCCAACTCTTTTCAATTTCCTCGCTTCTCACCAGGGGTACCACTTCGTTCTACCCCAGGCTACAATTTATCGTCCTTACAGGACTTTTCAGAAGGAATATATTGAGAATTCATCGTTTGAACAGCCCTGGAGGGGCGACACATTTTAGCCAGGGTCGTCAGACTCTGGATTCAGATGGTAGAAATATGAGCTCTGTAGGTGCGACAGTTTAGTACAATTTATCTACAGCTGGTGAACACTTTCGAAGAAGATCGGCATTGGTCATTATCCTGAGCAGGTTAGTTCAGAATTTTGTTTCTCAGGTTGTCATCATTTGGCAATTACATCCTGTCCTTCGCTATGTCCTACGTGAAACTTCGGCGGTCGAAGAAAGCTTCGGTGAGCAAGGAAAAATACCGCCAACTCTTTTCAATTTCCTCTTTTTAACAAGGGTATCTTCTTTCTATCCTTGCCAACAAAGCTTTCACATCTATGGTGTCATTCAATCGCGAAGAAATGAATTACACCTAGTAAATTCTTTCCCGCTAGTTGAATTTTGTATGATTCACCATTACTTCGCTATTTCTCCGGGCAGCTTCGACGCTAATGGTATGGGATATAATAAAATTCAAAGCTGTTAAGAAAGTTTTAATTTTTATAAAGTTTGGAATGAGCACAAGTATAAAAGTGTACATTCAGTCTGAAGCATATTTTTCAGACAGGCTGAGCAAAGTATTTAGAGAAGTAAATATTTGACACATATATCATGTGCCAATACGTTATACATGGAAATGCTCAATCCTGATGTAAAAAAAAACTTTTTAATATTATTTAAGTAAATGAGCAATATGAATTTTTCATTGTTAAACCAAAGTAATTAGTTATATGAATCCACTTACGAACAGACGTAAATTCTTGAAAAAAACAGCTAATGCTTCCATTTATGCAGGAAGTTTGGCCGTATTTTCTAATTCAAATATCATACAGGATCAGTCTGACCAGACAAGTGTAAACGATATAAACATTGTTGGACCAAAAGAGGGATACGCGCCACATATTGGTACCCTCGTGTCAATGATGAATTGGATGAGGTCCCAAATTCTTTATCCTGTACGTGGACTGAGCACAAGCGACCTGGATTACATACATGATGATAATTCAAACTCTATTGGATCGATGCTTTTGCATTTGGCTGCAACCGAGAGATTTTACCAGATTAATACATTTGACGGTAAAGAATGGGGTGATTGGCCAAAAGAGGATGATGAAGAGTGGAGTATTCCGATGGGACTGGGAGATGAGGCACGACAAGTGATAAAAGGGCACCCACTTGATTTTTACCTGGAAAGATTACAGACAGTAAGAGAAAATACGCTTTCAGAATTTGCGAAAAGAGACGATAAATGGCTTATGACTGTGGAAGAGGATTGGTTCTGGGGTCCCACCAATAATTATTGTAAATGGTTTCATGTATGTGAACATGAATCGAACCATAATGGCCAAATCAAATATATAAAAAGCCGGATAACCTAATGCTTAAAAGTAATATGTAGATAGAATAATTTTACTCCTACGCTTCTATTTTTTCTAATTTAACACGAACGTTTTTGTGATATGGTGTTTTTGCAAGCGGGTCACAATGATCTGTTGACGTTAACATATTGGCCATAGCGCCAACACTTTTATAATTTTGATTTTCGTCATATTTCATACCGTGACCATGAGGCATGGACAAAACGCCTTCTGGGACTTCATCAGTAATTGAAGATAATATTTTCAATTGTCCAACTTCATTGCTAAGACGCACTGTATCTCCTGCTTGAATGCCGAGAAGACCTGCATCAATTGGATTTATTTTAAGAGCTCCTTCAGGATCTTTCTTTCGCCATTCCGGATTTCTGATAATTGTATTTGCATTATAAGATCTCCGCTCTCCAGCAATAAGATTGAAAGGAAAGTCATTTTCTAATTTCGTGATCTTCTTTAACTCTAAGGGCAAATTATTAAGCCATTCAAGCATTTCGGGAATGTAAAGATTAATTTTATTGTCTTTGTGTTTTACTAATTTCCAATGATCGTCAAAACTCCTTTCACTTACTTTGACACCGGATGGACTATTAAGTATTTTGTTAAATAGTTCTTCTCCGAGCTCTTGATTTTTGCCTTTAAAACCAGCCTTGTGCATCTCTTCCGGGTACTTATTTGCAAACATTTGTGCAGTGAACCATAGAGGACCGGCTGCCGCTGCTCCATCAGGCAACGCTTCTCCCAGCGATTCCCTCAATACTACCGGCCCAAACCTTTTGACATCCGGATTAGAAAATGAGGATTGCATAAATGCTTTTTGAAATGTGCCATGACCCGATTTCGTGCGCTCCTGAATGGCCGCTTCTTTCAAATCTTCTATATCGTGAGATAATTCTCCCATGGCGCGAAGGAGGCGGGTGTAAATCTCAGGTTCTGATAAGGTGCCTTCAAGCGGATCAAGAACAGGTTTTCTAAGATGAAAAAAGTTTTCCTGGAAAAATGTAGATTCGTATTTTTCATATTGGCTAGATGCGGGTAGAATATAATGTGCCTCATGAGCAGTTTCAGTCATTGCTACATCTATGACAACCATCAGGTCTAATCTTTTATACGCTTTCTGTTGCGCTTGAGTATCAGCCCATGAGACTATTGGATTAGAACTGTCGACGATGAGTCCGCGTATTCTTTTGGGATGATCGTTGTCGATTTCCAGGGGTAGTATATTTGGCGGAAATAACTTGCCTATTCCCCGTGTCTTTGTCACCTGAGATGTTAATCCACCTTCCTCAGGATCGAGTGAATGTCCTAATAAGGGAAAAAGCCAGGTAGTGAGATGGTTTGTCCCGTGTTTTCCAAAATGACCTGTGATTAAAAAGA
The DNA here is from genome assembly GCA_029262975.1 of Saprospiraceae bacterium. GTDB lineage: Bacteria > Bacteroidota > Bacteroidia > Chitinophagales > Saprospiraceae > JAJRXG01. The sequence goes on along the minus strand of JAJCYJ010000456.1, from coordinate 4,530 downwards.
TAAGTCTGGCGAGATATGCATTCAAGGTGCTATTATAACTCATCTCAATGCCCAGATCAGACCTTAGAACCATGGTTTTAGCTTTTGAGATTCCCCTTGCTACTTCTTGAACCTGGCTAAAGGGAATACCAGCAATTTCGGCGTATTTTTCGGTCGGAATTGTCAGAAAATGAGGTTTAATACCTTCATATCCATTTGTGTGTTCATTTAAAAATTGCTTATCAACGAGATCTTCCTGTACTATTATGCCGAGTATGGCGGACATTAACCATGCATCCTTTCCTGGTTTGACCTGGAGAAAGAGATCGGCCTTTTTAGCGGTTTCGGTTCTTCGTGGATCAATTACAACTAATGTCTTGTTCGGATTTCTTGATATTTCCCCAATTACATGTCGTGCTTTTTGAATCCCATGCGATTGCAATGGGTTGGACCCAAGAATAACAACATATTCTGCATCTTCTACTGGTTCGGTATACATTGTATTTTGTCTACCGAATAGCTTGCCATGCACCCAAAAATTTCCTGTTTTTTCCTGGGCCAGGGAAGAATAAATATAGGGCGTATTACATGCCGCCCTTAATGAAGATGCATAGACGCCTCCGAGATGGTTTCCCTGACCTCCACCACCGGCATAGGCAATGCATTCGCCTCCATGGGTGTCGCGTATAATGACCAGTTTATCGGCAATCTCTTGAATAGCTTCATCCCATGAGATCTTTTCGAAAGTCCCATCTATTCTTTTTCTTAACGGGGATGTAAGTCTTTGTTTGTGATTTTGATAGTAATTAATCCGTGTCGCCTTTTGGCATATATATCCTTGGGAAAGAGGATGGTCTTTATCGCCGGTTATTTTTACAAACTCTCTGGTTTCGGGATTAAGCTCTATTTCGATGCCACAATTAAGAGAACAAAGGTTACATGCAGATTTATGATGTGTATGGATGGCCATTATCGAAAAATTAATAGTAAATTATGAAAAGATTGGGTGACATTATCGCTTGAAGTTAATACGACTCTGCTAATAAGTCAAGATAGATTATTGGCAGCGTACCGCTATTCCGACTAATCGCGGTATCACTTGAGATCTTTTATACACATAATCGATTGACAACAAATCTCTATATAACCACACTATTTAAAAATGCGTTTTTCATTTGTCACAATTTTATAACTCTTGCTATCATAGGACAAGACTTCAGGTATTGTAATAGTGAGAATTGAATTGTACCCAATATCTTTGCATTACTATAAATGCCTTTTTCAATTACCTCATTACTTAATGAATGATTTAGATACTTTTTACGAAAAGCAGATGGAGCCTCAGAGAAGCTGTCTCATAGCTTTACGCAGGATCATACTCAGGCAAGATGGTTTAATATCAGAAACACGTAAATACAATATGCCTTGCTTTTGCTACAAAGGACGAGTTTTCTGCTATTTATGGACGGACAAAAAGACGAAAGAACCTTACATGCTTATGGTAGAAGGGAAATATCTCAGTCACCCTAAATTAGAAAAAGGCAGCCGGTCAAGGATGAAAATATTTCGTGTGACTCCTGATAAGGATCTTCCGATAAGTATAATCATAGATATTCTGAATCAGGCATTGGCACTATATAAATCAGGTGTTATCTCTACGTGATAGTTTAAAAATCCCGGATCTCTCATTAATAACTTGAGATCCGGGAACATTAGTACTGTCCGTGAAAACAATAAATTCTATTCTTCATTGCATTGAGCGCGAATGAACATATATGCTTTGAAATCTAAATAAAGTACTTCGATGTCTGTAGCATATTTTTCGAAGCATGGAGTGATCCTTTTTTATTGGTTTCAGTTAACTTCTGGGTATTCGATTTCATGGATAGCCCCAAACTTTAAATGCTTCTAAAAAATATTGAAATCATTCTTTACCACATTTAACAACTAGTTTGATCACTTTTTCTTTGCACGACTATTTGGATTACCATTTGTCTTCACGTAGATTATGGAGGTCCTCATCTCTTTCACATCTTACTATGTGCAAATTGATACTTATTTTCAACTAGTTACCTTCGTAAAAAAGCTGATTTATAATCCTTGCTGTTAATGCAGATGAACCTTTCTAAATTAACACTAAGTCCACTTGAATACAAAATTCTATATTCGTTATTCTGAAAAAGGGGTATTTATACCTGTGAAAACAAGGTGAAGCAATATCGGGTCATGGATGGGCAAAGGTTCTAAGTAAAACGAGATAAATTAATGTTGAGACAAAGTAAAATCAATCTGATGCCATCTCTGATTCCCTGCTTCATTCGATTGAGCTAGTCCATGTGTAGAGCGACCTTCATTGATATATCTTGTAAGCAGGGTGATTAACTCTTTTACAACTTTACCATGAGCTGCTTGAACATTTCGAGTCTCAGAAGGATCAAGTTCCAGGTTAAACAATTGGACAGGAGGGAGTGAGTCCATGGATTCTTTGTCAATCGGTCGTGGAAAACTCCATCCTCCTGAACCCGGACATAAAATCAATTTCCATTTACCCTTCCGGATGGCAAAACTTCCATTAATTGAGTGATGAACAGTCGCTTCTCTTACGAACCGATCATTGCCTTGCTGATCGAATAAGGGTAACAAACTGAAGCTATCCTCTCCTTCGTCATCTTTCAATTTATAATTAACAATGTCTGCACAAGTAGCCAGAAAATCTGTGGTACAAATGGTCTCAACTGACGTACTTCCATTTGCAATTACTTTTGGCCATTTCACGATAAAGGGCACTCTATGACCACCCTCATAAATATCTGCTTTATGTCCACGATAGATGGAACTTGGCCGATGATTATATTTGGCAAGCAATTCAAAATCTGCTTCCGGAGAGCAACCATTGTCGCTGGCAAATATGATCAATGTATTTTCTTCTATTCCTGAGGCTTTAACAGTTGCCATTAATTGCCCGACATAATCATCAATCATTATCACAAAGTCAGCATATGGATTTATTCCGCTAACACCTTGCCATTGGGCTGTAGGTAAAATGGGCGTATGTGGGGAGGGTAGTGCCAAATAGAGGAAAAAGGGGTCTTTACTTTTCGATTGTATTTGAATTTGTGACATAGCCTTTTGGAAGAAATTGGGCGTTACTTCTTCATGAATAAAGTCCTGACCTGTAGGTCCTACTCTCCACCATGTATATTTTCCGGTATCTATCGTCGTGTAGGTTGGAATTGACGTGGGCATGCCATTTTCAACGTACACATAAGGTGCCATATCCAATGATCCAGAGTGTCCAAATGCATAGTTGAAACCAAGGTCATTAGGTGTATTTGTAACGGGTTTGCTAAAATCAATATTTGTAAAGTCATTTTCATTCCAGCCCGCACCTCCGAATTCAGTCGAATCTTTTAATGACCAATCCCATCCCAAATGCCATTTGCCAATAAAAGAAGTATGATATCCATGATCCCTGAGCATAGAAGCTACAGTTGTTCTGGAATTCGGAATTAATGCTTTCGACTTTCCAGTAAGCACCCCACTCTTTAGACGACTGCGCCAGTTATATCTTCCTGTGAGTATGCCATATCTGGTAGGTGTACATACTGCGGATGAAGTATGAGCATCTGAAAACTTCATCCCTTCATCGGCAAGCTGATCGATATTTGGTGTATTAATTTTCCCATTGGTATTGAAAGCAGATATATCTCCATAACCCAAATCGTCGGCAAGAATGTATATGATATTGGGATGCTCTTCAATTTTTTGTTGTCTTGTACACGATGTTATGAGGAAGCAGGATACCAAAACTATGTAACACATGTTCCGGATCAGGTTGGATGTATTGAACTTATATGACATGTAGACGATACTTTGTCTGCCAAGGTATTAACTCTTTGCTTTATAAGTGCATTTAGGACTTTCTCTAATGGCATGGAATTGAAAAGACAAAGCACAACATCTATTCTTTTGATATTCTATTTTTTAAATTATCTTATGAGAAGACTGCACTTTCGAATTTTTGCAATTGCTGATTAAATAATTCTTCTAATTCCGGATTGTTAATATTTCTTTCTGCAGAAAAGTTTTTATGAAAAGAAGGCAGAGAAAAACTTACAATCGTATTATTGTTTATTCTTTGAATACTTGAAAGTGCCGCATTCAGTACGGTCATACCTCCTCGACCTCCGGGAGATGTAGACAAGAGAAACATAGGTTTATTAGCCCAAATATCTTTATCTATTCGCGATACCCAGTCGAGGACATTTTTAAAAGCTACAGAATAACTGCCGTTGTGTTCAGCAAATGAAATTATAACGCCATCAGAATTAGAAATTTGATTTTTGAAATTAGAAGCTAATTCAGGAATGCCATTTTCTAATTCCCTGTCAATACTGTATATTGGCATTTCAAAATCATTTAAATCGAGAATGTCAACTTGTGTGTCAGGCACCTTGCCCGCAGCATATTCCGCAAGCTTTTTATTAATTGATTTTTTGCTGTTACTCGCTCCAAAAGCGACTATAGATTTGGTCATAGGGTATTTGCTTG
>JAJCYJ010000455.1 GCA_029262975.1 Saprospiraceae bacterium | reverse complement strand
TCGACTTTTAAATAATCTAGTAATTCAATAATATCTTCAGCCAAAAGATCATAATTAAATTCTTGACTCCAGAAGGACTTTCCATGGTTTCTTAGATCTACAAGGATCACAGAATAATCCCCTTCAAGCATAGATGACATACTGCGCCAATTATCCATTGTTCCAAATAGTCCATGAATAATAATTAATGATGGCCCTCTTCCGATTACTTTATAATTAATCATCTATTTTATATTCTCGCTAAGATATCCTATGTTTGATTTTTCATGCATGATAAAAGATGATATTAATGTCACGAGTGGCACACTTCGAATTACTATTGTCGTACTTTTGCCGACCGAATGAGTGAGTTTATCAAGCATGAGTGTGGGTTGGCTCTCATCCGCCTTCTAAAACCACTCCAATATTATCTTGACAAGTATGGCACCGCCTTGTATGGCCTGCAAAAACTTCAAATATTACTTCAAAAACAAAGAAACCGTGGTCAGGATGGTGCGGGATTGGCAACAATCAAGTTAGATGCAAGCCCAGGCAAAAGATATATAAGCAGAAGAAGAAGTAATAGCCCCCAATATCTAAAGGATCTTTTCCATGGTGCCTTTGCTCATTTTGTCGATTTGGAACCCCATCTATTAAATGACCCGGTTTGGTTAAAAGAAAACAAACCTTATACTGGTGAATTATTATTAGGCCATTTGAGATATGGTACACATGGAAAAAATATTATTGAAACAGTTCATCCATTTCTCAGGCAAAATAACTGGATCAGCCGTAATCTCGTACTGGCAGGTAATTTTAATCTAACCAATGTAGATGTTCTTTTTGAAGAGCTCGTAAGTCTCGGACAATACCCTAAAGAAAAATCGGATACTGTAACGGTTCTTGAAAAAATCGGACACTTTCTGGATGACGAAGTGGAAAGATTGTATAAATGGTTCAAACCGGAAGGATATACTATAGATCAGGTCAATAATTTAATTGCAGAGAATATGGACGTGCAGAGATTGCTGCATCGTGCATGTCGAAAGTTTGATGGGGGGTATGTAATGGCTGGGATGATTGGTCACGGTGATGCCTTTGTCCTTAGAGATCCTTCAGGAATAAGACCCGCATTTTATTATCAAGATGAAGAAGTAGTCGTTATGGCTTCTGAACGACCAGCTATTCAGACTGCCTTAAATGTCCATGTTGACACGGTAAAAGAGTTAGAACGAGGTCACGTCTTAATTATTAAGAAGAATGGGTCTGTTAGTATTAAACCCTACAAGGATCAACTAAAAAGGAGAGCTTGTTCCTTTGAGCGAATTTACTTTTCTCGGGGTACAGACAAGGACATATACAGAGAGAGAAAAAAACTGGGTTATTTACTTGTCCCTGAAGTTCTTCAGGAGGTAGATTACGACTTAAAAAATACTGTTTTCTCTTTTATTCCGAATACTGCTGAGGTTGCTTTTTATGGCTTTGTCGATGGGCTTCAAGACTATCTCAATAAATCGAAGGCTAAGAGATTAAGAGAAAGCCCTTTGCTTTCTCAGGCAAAAATTGAGCGTATTTTGGAGGAGCGACCAAGAATCGAAAAACTGACCATAAAGGATGAAAAGTTAAGAACGTTTATTGCTGACGACAGCAGTCGCGGAGAAATGATTTCACATATCTATGATGTAACCTATGGCGTCGTTGAAAACAATGTTGATACAATAGTTGTATTAGATGATTCTATTGTGAGAGGAGCAACATTAAGAGATAGTATAATAGAAATTTTATCCCGATTGAAACCCAAGAAAATAGTAGTTATTTCTTCTGCCCCTCAAATCAGATATCCCGATTGTTATGGCATTGACATGTCAAAGATGGGAGAGTTTGTCGCGTTCCAGGCTTTAATAAGTCTAATTATGGAGGATGATAAGGAAGATTTGCTTCTGGAAACATATGAAAAAGCGAAAAAACTTTTGGCAAGTGGCAAGGGTCATACTATAAATTTAGTCAAAGCACTTTACGACCAATATGATTATAGAGCAATCTCAGATAGAATTAGTCAAATCTTGACGCCGCCAAAAGCTATTTGTGAAATTAAGATCATCTATCAGACACTTGAAGATTTGCATAAAGCCTGTCCTGACAATAATGGAGATTGGTTTTTCTCAGGTAATTATCCGACACCCGGTGGTTTTAATGTCGTTAACAAGTCTTTTGTTAATTTTATAGAACATAAGAATCAAAGAGCTTATTGATGCGTTTTGAAATCAAAAGCTTTAATCAAGTCAAAACAAAATTATAATGAGTCGTCCAGTATATACAGTTTTATATAGTCTTTTGATAATAGGCCTTTATCTCAGTTTGTCTTTAGTTTATCAATCTTGTGGTAAAAACAAGAAAGACGCTGTTTCTACAGAGAACATTGCAGATAAAGTTGAAGGTGTGGCAGATAGTTACACGGAAGAGTCCTTCTTTGAAGATGATGATGCAGAAGAATCTCCTCCTAAAAATGAAAATGAAGTAGTTGAAACACCACCGAAAACAGAAAAGCCTTCATCTACTCCCTCTAATCGTATTACATCTTCTTCCACACTTGTTTCTGGAGGATTTGTGGTGATTGCAGGAAACTATCTATTAGAAAATAATGCCGATGAAATGGTGAAAAAATTAAAATCTGCAGGATACTCACAAGCACAAAAGGTTGTTTTCGATCTTTCGCAATACTATACCGTTATCGCTGGCAGGTACGAAAGCAGATCAGTTGCCAATTCGATTTCAAGTGAATTAAACGGAAAAGGGATTGATAATTACGTGCTCAGAAGAAAATCATAGCCAGTTAAACTATCGTTAAACAAGAACAAGAAAGATTTATTCTGTTCAATTTGCAGTTGAACAGGATGATTGAAAAATTACAAACAAAGCAAATGAAAAAGTTTAGAACATTAAGTGCATTTATTATAGGATCAT
>JAJCYJ010000454.1 GCA_029262975.1 Saprospiraceae bacterium | reverse complement strand
CCTGCAACCATCATCGAGGTGATAACAGGTGTGCCACGCATATGTAGTGCAATGGAAACAAGAAATATATTTATAGTTACAGGCATCATGAGCAAAATGGATACGACTGTAAAGCGGTTAAAGAATATCATCACACCTATTAATATTTGAAAATAACCTATAAAATTCCAATAGAAACCAGTCTCATACATTGCGTGAAAATAGGCACCGACGGGATCATCAGTGGAGAGTAATGTGAATTTCACTCCTGGCATTTTACGAAGACCTGATGCGATAAAAGTGAACCCCATTCCAATTCTGGTTATCCAGTAGAGTATTTTGAAAATCGTAAGATTGCGAACTTTGTTGATAAGTTCCATAGGAGTGATTAGTCATTTATTAATGATCCGTTATGCATCCTTTTCTTGTATTTCCTGGAGCAACAAATCAACATGATCGTCATAGTCATATACATAATTGAGCATCTTGGCAGTTTTCAGGTCCTGAATTGCTTCTTCAGTATTATTTTCCATAATTTGAACGATAGCCCTGTTTTTATAAGCATAACTATTACGGGGATCTAATTTAATAGCATGATTGATGAGCTTTACAGCTTTTTCAATTTCTCCCGTTTTTGCAAATGCCAGTCCAATACTGTGATAAGTGTACGTATCTTCCGAGTTATGAATAAGGGCTGTTTTATAATGATCGATGGCTTCTTCAAATTTTTCCAAAACACAGTAAGTGTTTCCAATACAATGATGTATTTGATTTAGATCCTGGTCATCTAATTCTTCAATCGAGGTAGCGTCTTCATAAGTTTGTAGTGCCTTTTCATAGTTCCCCGATTTTTCATAGGCTTCACCTTTTACAACAATTGTGCTTATGCTGTTGGCTTCTTCTGCCAGAATCAAGTCTGCAAGCCTAATCACTTCATCATAATTCTTAAAAATTTCTTCTGTATAAATTAAATTACTCAGGATGTCAATATCCTTGGGATTGGACTCGTGAAGATTTCTTAACTCAGTTCGGGCAATATCAAATTCACCAATATTTAATAACGCCCTGGCCTTGGAGCTTCTTAAAGCATAGTCATCGGGAAATCGGGATAATCCATCATCAAAAGCTTGCAGGACTTCTTCATCAGTCCCTTCACTCAATAGTGCTATAGCCTTTACGAAAAACGCCCGACAATGCAAATCCTCACGATCTGATTTTAATATGATATTAGCGTTCTTAAGGACTCGGCCGAAATTTCCAATTTCGAATTGTTCTTCTAGATATTGATTAATGTCGTCTAATGATTTCATGATTATTGTTGTCTCCTTTCCTCCCTGCTTTGTTCCGGCATAATTGTAGTTAAACACTTATGCCTTGATAGCTATTGGGTTATGAAATGAATTATTGAAAGCCGAAGGTATAAAATAGTGACATATATTGTTGACCTCTAATCGTCTTAAAAACACCCCATATGGGTGATTGTCAAGTATCCTTTGAACCCTTAATTTCGGTGTAATTAAATCAATGATCCGATGATCCGGTATATATACATAGTTATACTATTGATATTTGGGGCTTTGCATGTCCAAAGTCAGAATGAATCCGTTGATGCAACAACGCCTATAATCCTTATCCTCGATGGAAGCGGTAGTATGTGGGGACAGATCCAAGGGAAAACAAAGATTGAGATCGCTAGAAAAGTAACAGGTGATTTATTAAGCAAGCTGGATCCAAGTCGACCCGTAGGCCTCGTTGTTTATGGTCATCGACAAAAAGGTAGTTGTGATGATATCCAGCGACTTGTAGAGCCTGGAGTTAATAATCGGGACAAGATATTAGATGCCCTTTCGAGGATTAATCCGGTTGGTAAGACGCCATTAGCTAATACAGCGATAATGGTTATCGAGCACCTGAAGTCAGATAATAGTAGTGCCACGGTGATATTGATCAGTGATGGAGCTGAATCCTGCGGTGGTGATCTTTGTGAAGTGGTACGCCTTGCCAAGGAGGCAAAGGTTGACTTTGTATTGCATATTGTGGGATTTGATATTGGCGAGTCTGACAAACTGGCATTGGAATGTGCTGCTAAGGCAGGCCAGGGAGTCTATCTTGATGCATCCAACGCTGAAGAGCTTGGCGCTGCTTTGGATCAGGCGGCGAGAGAGACGGTTCCATCATTACCACCTTCACTATCTGTCAAGGTGACAAAAGATGGTCAATTTCATGATGCTACGGTACAAATATTCAGGCCTGAGGATACACAATATATAGATTCCAGGAGAGCGTACGGTCAGAAGGAGGGAAACCCTGCATTATTTGGTCTTTCTAATGGTACGTATCAGATTAAAGTCATACCGATCGGTTCAGATGTCTCGGAAATTTGGAAGAAGGATGTTCTAATAAGTAGTGATGAACTGAAGGAAATTGAAATCGATTTTACGGCAGGCCAGTTATCCATTCTAACTACGGCCAATAACGAAAAATGGGATTGTGTTGTAAATATTACCAATACGAGTGAGAATAAAAGTGTAGCCGGAGGGCGAACATATAAATCCATAAATTCTAATCCTATGATAAAAGAATTAAACCCTGGAATATATGATGTTAAGATTTCGGCAATGAAATTGAGCGGAGCTTCAACCACTAAGGTTTTTGAAAGAGTCGAAGTAAAGGCCGGAGAGACAACAAGCTTGGAGCATAATTTTGAATATGGCGAGTTGTCAGTTTTCGCATCAAATAATGGAAAGTTATGGGACTGTGTAGTCAATACATTTGTTGCCGGAGATCCCAGAAAAAGGTCAGTCGCCGGCGGGCGCACTTATAAATCTTCAAGCCATAATCCTTTTTCAGATTTATTAACTCCGGGTAAATACAGCGTCGAATACAGGGCGCATTATATCCATGGGCCAGGATGGAAATATGTCCTGAAGGATTTAGACGTTAAAGTCGGAGAGAAAACCAAAGCTGAATATGATTATGAAACTGGAATAGCGCGGATTGGGGCGACTTACAAGGGAGAACCATGGACAAGCAATGTCACTTTGTATAAAGACGGTACAAGTGTTTATTCAAAGCGAGCTTCCGGTAACTATAATCCCAGGGAAATTGTATTAACCCCCGGAACATATGAAGTACAGGTGACATCAGTCAGATTAAATGGGGAGTCTGAAAAGTTTACGATCAATATCGTAAAAGGTGTTGAAATTGAAAAGATGGTAGAGTATGATTAGTATTTAAGAGAGCTCTTATCATAATGTTTACTCAGATATTTTATTCTTTGAAGGTTTTACACTGCCAATTCTAAATTATTGATTTGATTAATGAAATGGATATTGTCAGTTTATAGACTTCCTATTATAAAAAAGGTAGTAAATGAAAATGACCTAAGCTATGATGCTAATATTTAAAGATTAGATAAAAAGTCAAATTAGAATTGACGAGCAGGCCTTATCCAGTCTACAGTATTCTTGAATTGTCCTCCATTTTGAAAGTCAAAAAGAAAATCTCTTATCCAGGCTAATTCAGCATTTGTTTCAGTCGAAGTCCAATAAAAGTTATTCTGTAAACCGCCTATATCAGTATTAGGTGGAGGGGCACCATTTCCAATTTTAAAGTACATTTCACGCATCTCATTGACAGATGGCAAAAACCAATCATCGTAACCATTATGAACCAAATCGTTACATCCCTTGGCAGCAAAACTTGCCTCACCACATCCATTTACGATGAGCGCGGTGTTGGCAGCACCGGTTCCAATACTAGGAGAGGTTCCTCCAATGAATGTATTCAAACAACCCCAGTCATCTGCTGGAATATTCATAGTTGCTGCCACTAATCCTGTACAATTGTTAGTGTCGAAATAGAAAATAAATCCTCCTGCCCAAATTTTACCATACAGTGAATCTATTGGATATCCGTTTCCATTATTATAAATCTGACAAGGGGTCTCACCTTGATCAAGTCTCTCTTGTACACTTGGTATTAAATCGCTTAAGAATGATAATCCGGGTAAGACAATATAATTTCCGCCAGTAATAAATATGGTATCACCGTTGGTCTCCAGCTGCTGAATTTCATTGGACGCACTTGAGTCGGCATCGTTAATTGTAACTGTTCCGCCGCCATCACTTAAAGTAATCTGATCACCTGACTTTGACAGCATTTGAGGAATTCCTAATCCAGGTGGTCCAGGCGGGCCAGGTGCTCCTTCTGGCCCTTGAGAGCCCCTCAAGTCAGGAGTCGTGACCGTATGGGTACTCATATCTGACATGAGAAATTCCAATTCAAACATGCCTCCACCAATATCAGTTGATGTAATCTCAATGATACTGACTCCTTGTGGACCTATGGGTCCTGTATTAAAAGTTTGCCAGGAATTTCCATTATAAAAATTAAATACATGATCGGTGGAATTATAAACCATTAGTCCTTCAGCAGGCTTTCCTATTCCATTCATTTCACTTGTAGTCATCCTTGGGATTAATATGCCCAATCCCTGACCTTCAAATTCGACAAGGACACCATTGTTCTGAGCCATGAGTTGGCACACGATAAAGGATAACAATGAAATGCTGAAAGCGTGTTTAAAATTAATCATTGTGAGTTAATTTTATTCAAATATATTAAATAAAATTAATATATGTAAAAAACAATAACATGATTTCCCGTCACATTGCCTTCAATAAATTAGCCATGTTCTATTATATCGATTGATACATTAATAAAATTCAATTATGTTACAAACTTTACATCGGTGCAGCACATGATTTTGTATATCGAGTTGCCGCCATTTTTCTAGATAAAAAAAATGCCGTCAAATTCTTTTAATTGTCTCGTTTTTCACCAGGTCCCAGGGTCTGGTGACCCTAGCTACGATATGTCGTCCTTACAGGACTAATTTTATAATTTCTTTGGCGCAGGGTCTTGCATCTCTACGCGATCGCTACTGGAAAAGTCTCTTTTCCAGTTCTTATCTTTAAATTGTACTAATTAGAAAACTGTGTTTTCGATTCGTCTTGGATCTTTTCAAGTTCATTTTGTTCATTTGATGTTGAGTTAATAGACTTTGCATGGATGAAGTGTATGTACTAATATATTAACCGAAAACACAGTTTTCTTCTTATCGTTTTCCTTTTGATAAGATTGGAGATCGCAGATCTCCAATAGCGCGGAACGGTACAGTTTATCACTTCATTAGATCTCCGGTTACAAAGCCTTAACACCGACAGTGCCAATCTGTCGCGAAGAAATGAATGACACCCGATACACCTGAAGTATCAAGTACTCTTAAATGGAATAAAATCTGCATTACACACAAGTGTCCTCGCATTGAATAAGATTTTATAGTTGAAGATTATAAGGTTATAAGAATCATAAAGGTCAAGGATCTCATACTGTACTTTTCCCCATGAAGGAATCATCAAGAGATTAATCATATATACCCAATGACATGACCATTCTATCCATGCCTCTTAACTCATCCTTAAAATAAGGTACTTCCAATCTTGTCTTACTATGAAATTTAAAACCTGCTTTCTTATAAAATCTAATGGCATCAATATTTGTATCTAAAACGCAAAGAAATAATGTATCAATCTTATTCAAAATAGATAAATCAATAACTGCCGTCAGTGCAGCAGCACCGATACCTTTGCCTTTCCATTTAGGAAGAACATAGAATTTTTCAATTTCACATGTTCTGGCCTTTCCTTCACCAGGCAATTCGACGTCATTGCACAATTTGATAAAACCAACATGATCTTGATTCTGAGTGATGAAGAAATAATTTGTCAAGTCACCTGTAATCTCTTTCTCTAACCGTTGTAAATTGAATTGGGCTTCCAAATAGTAGGAGAGACCACCTTCCGTCCAATGCGAACCAAAGCTTAAGGCGTAAGCTGTGCAGCAGATGTGCTGAAGTGCTTGTATATGATCGGGCCTTGCTTTTTCTAGCATAAATATTTACTCAGATAATTTATTCTTTAGGAAATCGATCGCCTACAAGGTTCAATTCTATTCCATGTTCTAAAAGAGCTTTCAGTCCTGCAAGCACCCAGGTAAAACCACCTGTAGAATCGCGAATTTGGTTAATAAGTTCGTCATTCGTTCCTTTAAATCCACGATTGGTAATTGAGACGAAGGTCTTGGCATCATCAATTGATTTAAATTCCCATTCGACGGTTGATTCTTTGTCATCTCCCCATTGAATAAGAATTTTTTTATCCACAATAAGATCCAGAACATGCACTGATACGGTATGATTATACATTTCCCATGTCCATTGGACAGTTTGATTAGGTTCAAGTTTTGCAGACCCTTCTGAAAACCAAAACCTGGAAGTTACAGCAGGATTTATAAAGGCATCGTAGACCTCACTGACGGGTCTTCTGATAAGCATAGCTGTATGTGCAAAGTGATTAGAACTATCTGACATTGTGAATATTTAGATATATATTTTTTAACCGAAAAATAAAGTTTAATACGTTAACATTTGTGCTTTTTGCTGA
>JAJCYJ010000453.1 GCA_029262975.1 Saprospiraceae bacterium | reverse complement strand
TGCTATGGCGCCGGACCGAGAAGTCGCATATTTCATCACCCCTTCCAAGAATATCATCGAGACTTATCGATTGAAAATGAATTCTAAATATTTTTTAAAATAATTTAATGCCTCCATCGTAATGAAGCCTCTCTTTGATTGCTATTTAGATGGAGGTTATTGAACATACGACTTCTCCGAAGTCGGGAATATCCTTTTCGCGGCGGTTCTACAAACAGTCGATCTCTCCGAGATCAATAAATCTAACTTTTACCACGACATCCTTCCTAGTTAATTATAAATTTAAGATAATATCACTTGCCTCAAAGTGATCTCCAATGACGCCTTCACTATCATTTTATTTTAGCCCCCGACTATTAATTCGGATACTAATAGATTTCGACTGGTCGATCTCGGAGAGGTCAAATATTTGTAGAAAGTAGTCCGATCATCCAATTAAGCGACTTCGGACTCCGTCGCTTAATGCTATGGCGTCAGACCGAGAAGTCGCATATTTCATCATCCCTTCCAAGAATATCATCGAGACTTATCGATTGAAAATGAAGTCCAAAAAATTTTGGTCCAGTGTAATATTTCTCTTGACTAAAACAAATAAAATTTGATTATAAAATCAAAACAGTCCGAGCTGTCACCCAAACTGCCACACTTATATACAGCACTATCAGCTACACCTATTTATTCTTCAGATGCTTATCCAAAAAATCATATACAATATCAAAATGGTTCAGTGGTTCGATATGGCCTCCTTCAAAAACTATGTGTTTATGATAGTGCGAAAAGGCATTCCGGTCGAGGCGCTCCATAATCCTATTTGACATTTCACTTGAAGGCCATGCCTCATCTTCTGAAGCGGATAGAATTAAAATAGGGCCATTGATTTTTTCAACTTCTATTTCGGCGTTCTTCACTGCTTCATCGTCCTCAAGCATCATACTAAATGCCGCAAAATGGTCACCTTTTATAGCTGGGCCAATTGTCTTAAAAGGAGCCGGCACATACGTAACCTCTTCGCCATTATAACTCCATGAAGAAGTGTTGGCGGTAATAGTTAGACCTGGAAAACTAACATGTGCGGTAGACATAGGCACTACTGCGCCAAAATGGTCATAGCGTGCGGCCAGATTCAAAATTAGCTCTCCTCCTTTAGACCCTCCAATTAGTGCTATTTTAGTCTTGTCTATAATGGTATTGCGAGAAGCAATGGCCATAATCGTATCAGAAATGGCATTCAGTGAAATTCGATCCAGGTAGTCAGGGGTGTGATCTCCAGAATTAAAATATCCAATGGCCAGGACGGCATAGCCTCTTTTGAGAAAGCCTTCTCTTTTATCTTTCATATAATCCCTCGCCCAATCATTACCGCCCCCGCCGCCACCAAAGGCAACAACCAATGGTTGATTTAAAGAATCGCCTACATATAACTTCGTTTCAACCATACCCTGTTTTTCAGAAAGAGATGGCGTATAAGTGAACAAGTATATGAGTCCAATCAATAAAAGCAGGACAATGACTAATATAAACTGTAAGATTCGTTTTTTCATATATAAAGTGTCAGGCACAAAGGTAGGAAGTACTTCCTTCAATTCTTTTGACCTATATCAAAAAAGGTCATCTTTTCTTAACCTGCTTAAAGTTTCTTGAGTGATACCAATATGGGATGCGACCATACCCAGTGGAATGCGATGATAGATATGAGGATATGTTTTCAAAAAGTGTTCATACTTTTCCCGGGCAGTTGAAAACCTCAACGAAGCCACTCTTTCAAGCACATAGCCGAAAGTGCTGCCCATATCCATGCGGGCATATCTTTCCATTTCAGGAAAATTGTCAAATAAGTAAACCAGGTCACTGATATTTATCCTCCATGCGACTGAATTTTCAACTACATCAATATTATAGAAATCCGTTTTTTGTTGCATAAAACTTCTGGGAGAATTCATCCATTCATTTTCACTACAAAAAAATTCGGATATTTCTTTACCATCTTTTAAGTAATACAATCTCATGATGCCTTTTTCTATAAAGTAGCTATTTTGACAGACCTTACTCGAATCAAGTACCGATTCCTTCTTTTTGAAAGATTGTTTATGCAGCCTCGCTCTCAGTTCCTCTTTTAATTGATTAGATAAATTAATGTAATTAGAAATTGACTTAAAGAGTTTCTCCATTTTGGTGTATTGTGGCTGAGCTTTGTTTACGAGCTTGAGAAAAATAATTGAACCCGTCATTGGCAGAAGAGTTGTAGTCACTATTTCTGCTTTTCTATATTATCAACTTATTCAAATTTATACTTGGTTTTATATGCATCATTCCCCGCTAAATAAAGTTTTAAAAAGTGTGTCATTTCATTTACAGTTGCTGGAGGGTTTACTATTACAAATTGACTTTCACCTTCTTGATATTGTACGGATAATCCGTCTTCTTCTAAACTTCCACCCACTTCCAGAAAATCGCCATTTTGCTTTTCTAAAATGACTTGGTAAAACTGTGACCAATCTAAAGAATTCATGATCATATCAATATCATCAGCCGATGATTTCTCAGAAACAGTTTTCTCAGTTTCTCCATAATTGGATAATGTCCAAAGTTTCATTATTCTGATTCTGCGGTGATTAATATCCAATTAATATTCAAATTTGAAAGATTATTATTGCTTTGTACTTCATAATTGGGCTTTATACATAGCTCAAGGCCGGCCATCTTACCATTCCTAACAGGAATGCAATGCTATAGGTAGCTAAAACACTAAAATACCTCTTTTCTCGGCGGATTATAATATTGCACTGCAAATTCTAATGCTTTTTGTAATCTCTTGCAAAATGCAGCGTCATCTAAATAAAAACTGAATCCATCTTGGTTAAAGTCATGTTCATTTTCATATTTAAAAACAGGATCGTTTTCAATTTCATAGGCTTTACAATACTTCCCAGAAACAGGATATTTCCATTTTGTACTAGGTTTATTTGCATGAACATGAGACAAGGTTATTTTAAATCTATCCATATATACTGAGTCTGACTCAGAAGCAAGTAAAATATCAGTTTGATTTCTCAATTTTTCAAAATCCTTTGTTTGTCCTAATATAGCGTGCAACTTATTTGATATGTCGCTAGGAAATAATTTCAATTCTTCTAATGCCACCAATTCAATTTCTCTGAAGTCAATATTAATTATAATTATTTCCCTAACTATAAAAGGATTATAGCTAAACGAAGATTCAAGCTTAAATTCATTTTTAGGATAAAAAGTATACTTTTTTTCTAAATTTAAGCTTAATACTGAGTCTACAAAGACAACCTTATTATAGAAATATTTTTCCAATATCTGGTGGTGTTTATAATCTTCATTATAGTGATTATAAAACTTTTGTTCCTCCACATCCCAGCCCAATCCAATTACCGTCCCCTTTTCCTCGATTTTATCTTCAATCCATGTTTTTGCTTCTTGTATCGATATAGAATTCCCAGATGCTTTTTTAACTCCGGAATTTCCAATCTCATCAATTATTTGAATCAATTCATGTCTGATTTTGTTTTCTGAAATTCGCTTATCTTCGTCAGTAATCAAACCATTCGCTATCTCCTTTCCCAAACTACGATATTGACCTTCCAATAAGAGCATTCGATTATTTAATTCATTATAATTTTCTAAGAATTGTCTAATGCTTAATAAAACATCCTCTATTTTATTATCAGCTAACAAAGTTCTTAGTTCCTTTTTATTCATATAATTCTAATTTTCAATTGTTAACTAAACTGATCTTAAATATAACAAAATGTCTTATGCTGGTGACAATACATGAAATTACGTGCAATCAATATACTTTTATAATCTCAACTTTCATAAGGACAAGGCTTATACACCTGAAAATTCTTGAATTCGGCTGATTGTATGTCACGTCTCTAAGGCTAACAAAGAAGATATTCGTTTTATGCAATCGCGTAACATATAAAGCTGTGTTATAGTTGGTTTAAATTTATGAATCTACACCTATTTCAGTGTGCTGACCATCCCTATTTAAATGTCTAAGAACCAAAAGAACATCATTATTATTCAGGAATCAATCAATTATCACTTGGACTATTTTCAATTATATCCTTTTTCACGACAAACCAACACTTAATTTTCAAGAAGTAAAGACAATCAACCCAGTTGGTTTCAATCTCACTATTAGGCTTTATAATATCTACTTTATAAAATCCATGTTCGAATAAGTCTCCTTCAAAACCAGTTGAGGGCGCAATACTCCATTTGCTATAAATTGGAGATGCGGGATTGCCGTATGAATTTTCGAAATTTATTATTTTATATTCTTTTGAAATAAAATAATTTTTCACATCGTCCTTCACGTTCGTTATCAAGTGAGCATTGATTTTTTTTAAAAAATCAATGCCGCAATAAAAAAACCCAAGACGATTCCAAAGTATACTAAGTTCATTCTATCATTTCAATTGTTCAATATTTAAATCCGTCAGTCGTTAGATTGTTCCAAATGAGACAAACACTTAGGAGTCACTATATAGCTGAAAGCAAAGGTAACCGTCTAACTTTTTCGCAATTCCTCTATAACCTCCAATTCACGGGATCGTTCCAATCCTATAGGTTCATCTCCGGTACCAAAAATAAGATTTGGAAGTCCTTGTTTTTTATTCCAGGCCAGACAGTCGTCAATGGTTTCTTCTATAGGCGTATAGCTAAAGCCTGATGCCAACGCTTTGGTATTACTAATCTCCATAAAGTAATCATCTGAAGTCGGCGCCCAAAGAGGAAGATCGCTCCAGGCGTATACTTTTTGTTCACGTAATTTTTCCTGGCTCGACCAGACCAGCTCCGAGGTGGAATTCAAGTACTTCTTCGCACTTTCTAAAAAGGTCATCCAAGGTAATTTTTCTTTTCTCGGACCCACACAATTATAAGCTCCTACCAGTTTATTTTCAGCAGCAGTAATTGCAAAATTCCCTACGTCTTTCACGTCGATAAATTGAAGGGCATCGTCACCACCTCCGGGTGCAAGAATGCTTTCATTGCGTTCAAGTTTTATCAACCAATAAAGTAGATCCAAAGCAGGATCCCGCCAACCCTTAATGGGCCCTGGTCTTAGAATAGTATGATTTCCAGGAAAACGATCTGAGACCAAAGCTTCGCCAGCAGTTTTCTCTTCGGGATATTCCCACTGACTTCGGTCTTGAGGTAAGGCAACTAATGGGTAGTTTTCACTTCTCCCCGATTCATTAAAATCCTTGTAAACGGCAACGCTGGATACAAATATATAATGATCCGTATGATCTTTGAGCGCCGCGGTTGCATCGTCTACAAGTCCGACTTGTTGTGGCCAAACATCGATTACTACGTCCCATCGCTGTTTTTTCAATGGTGCATATGCTGCCATTCCTTTTTCACGATCACCTTTTTTCAGGGGTAAGTTGGCGAATAGTTTTGGATTGGTGATTCCACGGTTAAACAATGTGATTTGATGATTTTTGCGAAGTCCGGCATTGACAATGGCAGGACCTAAAAAGTCGGTACCACCCAGAACAAGTATATTTAACCCTTGATTGGTTTCACTGCAGGAGAACAATGAAGAAGCGCTAAGAAGGGTCGCCGCGAATGTCGATTGCTTGATAAATCTTCTCCTTTTCATATGGTGTTTTTATGTCTGTGAATTAAACCATTTTAGCATAATTAATCCATCTCTCGACTGAGGAGGCCACCTCAATTTCTATTAACTGTACACCACTTTTCAACGATTTATAATCTGAAAAATTGGTTAGATATATGAAAAGGGTTTATTCAACAGATCACGCCCATTTCTCGTCAGCACATTAATCATTTAAATCTCCTGCCCAATTAAAAAAGAACGATGATTAATACATTTTTTTGACGGATGTAACGGACTGCAAACCCCACTCTAAAGGGCGTAGATACAATGAAACCATTCTCCCCAATCATTAGATTTCCATCACCACAGCGACAAGCATATGATTAGAAACATTGAGCGCGTTTGGAATCTAAAAATTTATATTGCCACATTCTAATAGGTTAGAAGAACATTATAAATGTATTTGCCAAAACGTTTACATCATTATAAGTTTATATAGTGCTCACAGTGCTATTATGAATCTGAAACTACCTTTTCTACGCGTTCGGTTTTATCAAGTTTTGAAAGTGATAAACGAACGACACTGTCTCTTCGAGCCGCTAAATCGTGAGGAATATTACCAGCTAAAGTAATAATGTCACCCTTTTTTAACAAATGAACATTTCCCTGGGTGCCAAAATCAATTTCACCATCCAATACATGAATTATTATTGGAAAAGGAGCTTTATGTTCTTTCATAATTTGCCCCTGTTTTAAAAGTATTCTTATCTCCTTTGAAAATGAAGATTCCAAAATCACCTTTGATGCAATCCTTTTGTCATTAAAATCCAAACTTTCATTAAATGATACAATATTCATATGTCTTTACATTTTTTTTGAGTGAAGGTAACGTATGGATAAAAAGTGACTTTCTTCCTTAGTTTAGGCCTAATTGTCAATTTTCTGCAAATTTCTTATTCAATTAACACAAATGACTTTCTCTATAGCCCATTATTTAATAAGAGAAGATCAAGAAAATAATTAGTTATGCAACAAGTCTGTTTTGATTATCCGAGCATACTACAAACGTACAAAGAGAAAGTTCGTCTTGGAGTATAAGGCATTATCGTTCTCCATGGTGTTGTGCATCCCAATTTACTTATAATAATTTTACTTACCTTCTAATTCTATCCATTTTTCATAAGAAACTATTCCGTTTTCAGGTTTCGATTTCCCGTTTAGAATGCCGATAAATTCAAGAGAATGTCCATCTGGATCATCAAAATATATTGAAATTGCCGGCATCCAGGCGAAAACCATTGGCCTTTCAGTTCCATCATCTAGGAAATTCCGACATTTAATATTTCTTTTTTTGAGATATTCGACAGACTCATTCAAAATCCAATCAGGTTCGCATTCAAATGCAAAATGTCTGATTTCGATTAGCTCCATAGGTTTTTCCCATAGTCCTAACATAAATTGTTTGGGTTCTCCAATCCAAAAAAATGCCGCCCGCCTTTCGACTTCATAATAACATTGTTCCAATTCCATTTTGTTAGAATAAAAATCAATAGAACGTTCAAGGCTTTCTACAAATAAATGGGTTTCAAAAAGACCTTTTATCATCTTCATTTTGGTTTACTAACATAACTTTCAATAGTCCGATGTACGTACTGTATGGGTCGTATATCGATCCATAATAAAAGTACAAAATGCTATCTTAAAGATATAATTATCTGTGAACTATAAAGCCTGTAAAACCCGTACTAAATATTTAGCAAGATTTATTTTGAAAAACATATCAAGGCTTAATTCGGGACTTTTGAGTAAAATATTTTCCTTGAGTTATTATATGAATTTCCTCTAATTTCATCTATTTCTACCTCAAACCAACATTTATATTTCAAGAAGTAGAGACAATCAACACATTAAGCTTCATTCTAATTAATTGAATTAATAACTCCTTCTTTTAAAATCCATCTTTGAATAAGTCTCCATCCATCCCTTCCGTGGTTCGTTTTTACTCCTGTTTCTTTCGGATTTTTAGAATTATTATCGTCACTATATAAATCAATACAATTGCAAATGGTATCGTAACAAATCTATAATTGGGAAAAGCATACCAAAGAAATAGCACTAATAGAGTTCTGACAACTGAATGAAAGATTCCGACCCAATGTTTAATAATCCATGAAAAGGTAGCCACATTAATCCAGTCAAAATTCCTATCGTCATAGGTAAGGAAGTATAGTCAATAATGAAAAATGGAATTGAGATGGAATAAACCAAAACAGCCTGACCTACAGTAAACATAAAGAGATTGTCGAATTCATTTTTTGGTTTTGACTTATCAAGAAAATTCTCTCCTGTAAACTTTGAAATAAACAATGCCAGGTAAACAATGCTCCCAGTTCCAATAAACAAGACCCAAACAGTCGCCCTTACCGGAAGTATAAGTCCAGCAATTCCAATAATAAGCCAGACAATAATTCCAGCGTAAGGCGTTGCAAGAAACTTTCTATTTGAAAACTCTATTCTCTGTTCGTCTAAAGTGCTATTGGTTTTTTCCATTTACTCTTTTTCCTCAGCAATCATTTCTTATACTTCTTTTGAAATCCTTAACACCTTCCTTCAAGACCACTTCAATAGTGATGATCAGCGTAGTCGCGCCAGAAAGGGCCAATAAGTTTTATCTATTTTACCCGCTGCCTTACAATATTATAGAGTGTACATTTTACTTTATTTTTTGATCAAACTTCAAATCCGTTTTAATATTTTTAAGATTTTCGCCGATAATGTTTTCAACTCATATAAAGACTAATTAAGCTTCAGTCAGTCATCCGTTATTAACGAAAAGAATGATCTCGCCTGTCTTAAGAATATTTTCGCTCGAAATAATACGCCCAAAAATATTACTTGTTCTGTAATCTACTCCTCTTCATCACTGTCAAGTTGCTCTACCAGGGAGAGAATCCAATTAATCACTTTGGGACTGAGAAACTTTGCTATACCAGCCTTGCGCTGCGCAGTCTTCAGGATATTAATGTTTTTATATCCCATCCCTCTTTCCTCTGCTATGTCTATATATTCTTGCCAGTCATCTGCGGTATACATATCGAATTGACCGCGCATAATATCTAAATCGGTAGGGTCTTGTAGGTCGTAATCTGGCATATAATATTCTTAAAGTTGCGCAATATATTATTAATGTAATGAAGGTGGAGAATTTAAATGTGATATCTGAAACCAAATCCCAAATCACCGAAGCACCTTACTTTTTCAACTCAATAAATAGTCTGCTTCATACTTCGTTTTCAACACATAGCTTAACAGATTAGCATGACTATTTTATTTTCAAAAACATCCATATAGTTATTCTAAGAATGAACTAAGGAACTCAACATTATTTATAGATGAAAAGCTGTATACAATGAATTGTCTCTATTCTATTGTCAACGATGCCATTAATGGTCTAATGTACGCAGCACACGGCTCTCTTCTCGAATTATTCTAAAAGTCAATAATGTTCACAGAAACGTATTCTAGTCATGGGCGGAGACGCCACGCCTCCATTTAAAAGGGTTTTCATTCTCCACGGTGTTGAACGCTGCTATTCGCTCTTTAACCAATTAACAACCTCAATTATCCCATTATCTTTTTCTTTATCAAATTCAACTTCAAAAGGGATTTCTTTGTCAGGCATCACATATTCTTTGTATTTATTACCGTTTCTATCACAATAAATACCTGTACTTATAATCAAAGCAATTTCATTATTTATTATTTCCCAACTATTGTTCGTTGTATAACCCCCAGTTTTTTCACCAAAAAATTTAACCCTCTTCTGTCCTTTAAAAGCTACAGCAACGAATTCTCCTGAACTCGAAGTCCAACGGCTTGTTAAAATGGCTATTTTCGGATTTCGTATTACTGGTTTACTTTTTATTGGAAATACATTATTTTCAGCATACCAAAAATCACCTTTCTTTATTTCTGCGGTGATCTGTGTATCTCCATTTTTATTTTGAATACTTACAATTTTTTCGGCATCCAGAAGTGGGGCAAGTCCAGCAAGCATTACATTTATATTCCCCCCTCCATTATATCTTAAATCAAGGATCCAGTCGGTTACATTATTTCTATTTAATTCTTCAATTGCGCTTCTTATTCTTTCCGCTTCTTTTTGACCATCAATATTTGGACCTACACCGACAACTCTTAAATAACCGATATTATTGGGGAGCGTAGCGTATTCAAATCTTGATTCTATATCATTTACTATTCCCCATATTTCGGAGTCAAATGCTCGATCGTCCGTTTTACGAGAATTTTGATGGTCTGTAAAACTGGCAAGTATGGAGTAATCAGATAATTTTCTAATCTGTCCATGATGATCTCTTAAGCCATTTAATAAAATTTCAAACGCAGGTTTTAATTCATTAACGTTTCTAGCACCCTTTGCCGAGGAATGCATTTCTGTGCTCAAGGAGGCCCAATTAACTGATTCAGAATAGTATGATATTTCTTTTGATTTAGAAATTACTGAATCTAAAATCTGTGCTATATGTGTTTTTTCTGATTGTCCATAAATCAGATTTGCAGACGTAATAATTAATAATATCAGAATATTCTTCATTTGTTTTTGGGTTTTGTATTAGATGCGTATTAAACAGATTATTGAGTGTGACGATCAACCGGAGGAAGGATTGGCGACATATAGTGTCTTATTTTTCTTTTTAGAATTCAATCTCAAGGCATGCAATATTTTCTTCTTCGGCAGTACTTAAGAAAGAATTAATTTCAGCCTGGTTTCTTCTAATCAATTCGGTTAATTCCTCAGTACTTAAATTACCGGTTCTTATCCAGATAATTTTGGGTGGATGACCGTTTATTAGACTTATCTCGAAGAAATCAGAATCAAATGTGACTATTGAAAAATTATCTGACTTAGCATAGTTCCAAATATCGAAGTCTTCAGAATTTTGTAGTCCGCATTCTGATATATGTTTGGATTCAGGAAATAAATCTTGAAGTTTTCCACTTATCCGGTAAGAGATATTTTGATCGAACAATAGCTTCATGAAGCACGCCGCAATTTGTGCTCTCTATCTGCAGCATAAGATAAGCAAGCTTTGATGTCATCTTCTGTTAGTTCTGGGAAGTCTCTTAAGATTTCTTCTTGATTCATTCCTGACGCTAACCAACCTAATACATCATAGACTGTTATTCGCGTTTCTCTGACGCATGGACGGCCGAATCGCTTGTTCGGATTGCGTTTAATGATGTCTTTATAGTCAACCATATAGATCTTTGTTTGAATCAAATTTGTTCACACGGCGATTGTATTACAAGATACAAAATCTATTTAGTGAAACATAATGGTTCGATGCACGCACTGTTAGGCTCTCTTCTCAAATTACCAAAAAACTACTTAATCTTCAGTGTACGGAATATATTTCCATAAACTATCAAATTATAATGGTTCCGTTCATTTTGTTTTAAGTTGTGGATGAAAAATTCTGAAGGTTTATTAACGTGATCTCTGCTCATAATGTTGCTTCTCCTATCGTTACAAACCAAGTGGAATTATCGAATGAAGTTTGATTAAGAGAAATCTGGGGGACATCTGACAAATTGAATCGCTTGCGGAGGTGTATTAGGCGAATTATGGCAAATGCTATTCTCTTTATCACAGACTATCATCTTAGGTTTAATAAGATTTCATTTCGTTCATTAATTGTTGAAGTAACAAATTTTGAAGTACAAGAAGTGTATAATGATATGATGGCCGAAAACACAGTTTTCTTTTTAGACTAGGGGCTGCGATAAACTTGAAGATCACAGATTTCCATGAACGGGGCAACATGGCATCATCACGCCTGTTAGCTTTTGCAATTTTTTTGCTTTAAATTAGAACCCAAGGTTAAAATATTTAAAAAATATCAAAACCATAAATATCTCTCATCTTCAATTGTACTTCTTCCTTAAAAGACAAAGGTTTATGAGTTTTTTTGTCGAATTCTATTCTATCTCCGACATTAAGAGATCTTATAGCTTTTAGAGCCGAGCCTATATCAATTATCCAATAATCAGGATTCTTATACGCTTGTATAGCCTGACGGTTAATTAACACATTTGGAAGTTTTGAAACAGAATCTAGCATTACCGGAATTATAATTTTGTTCAGTTTTCTTGATAGTTCAATTTCAAAATTGACCCATTTAGAAGAAACAGAATTCTTCCCGATTAGGACAATAACAGTTTTAGAATTCCTAATCTCTTCCTTAATCTTAGAAGGAAAATGAGAACCAGGGATAGGAACATCATGAAGAAATGAGAATACATTACATATTTTCCAACCTCCAATCTTAAGTGGATTTCCAAATATTGTTTTCTGATTTTCTATAAATATAGTATTCTTATACCTAGGTGACCAAAAGTCCTTTCCGGCATATACTAAATCTCCTAAAAGATACATCCTTAAAGTATTCGCTACTTCCCTATCATCCGAAGAATAACTTATGAAAGTATTACTATTATATCTGTCTAAAATAGTCATTCAGGAAAACCTCTCCACTTTTGATATTTGTTGAATTCAATTAGTTTAAAAAAGGCATAAAATTTCACCAATTGCCTTCTTTGGTTTGAATCTAGGGTAGTCGAGGTTAGGTTCAACAAATGAGCGTCCATAGCATCTACCATCTCATCTGTTCCTCTTTTCACAAATGCCTCAATATCATTCAAAGCATCATTGCCACCTTTATTCAGCCAATTTCCAATTATTGCACCGTAGGATGCCCCTTCTATAATTTCACCAGCACCTTTTATAAATTCATCTAAAAACCCCATCCTCAATTATTTGCGTAAGTATTCGATATAAATATATTAAATATAAGGTTATGTTAGTATATAATGAACGTTCATTAAATATATTTAAATAAAAATGCAAATGAATTTATTGTAAAACACAAAATTTGTTGTGGTACTCAACGTAGCGCTAACCGAAATGACAATTAGTTTTATTTCCCACCTCTATTTAATCCAACTACATCTCCAAAATCACGTTTCTCCTCTTATTCCAGTACCGATACCGTTTGAAGCAGTATGTAATTGTTGGTAATAGCATCGTAAATACAGCTGCATCACACGAAGTTTAATACAACATCTCTATTACTATTATTCACATATAGACCAAATTCTTGAACAGGACAATCTATCAATAACGAAAAAATAAACCTAAAAAAATCAGATGGGTGGTCAAAGGTGTTAAGTCCAGAATTTCGTTTATGGAGTTGTCATCATTTGGGCAATTGTATCCTCTCCTTCGCTATCTCCTACGTCATACTTCGGCGATCGAAGATAGCTTCGGCGAGCAAGGAAAAATGCCGCCAACTCTTTTCAATTAATTCTCATTGCACCAGGGGTGCCAGTTCGTTCTGTCCCTGGCTATTATATATCGTCCTTACAGGAATTTTTAGATTGGATATATTGAGAATTCATCGTTTGAATAGCCCTGGAGGGATCCCTTCATTCCACCCTTGACCAAAAAAAACTTTGACACTTCAGTGTCCTACTATCCCGAAAAAATGAATTGTGCCCGGTCATTAGCTATGACTTTGATGGTGATTTCTGCCATAAAAACGTGAATTAAACGCATTTCTCTATGATAATCATCTTATTAGATTGCTCTGCTGTTACGGATTTCTATATCAGAAAAAAAACCTGAACAGCGTGCATGTCCATAGCATATTACGATTTACTTTGATTACACTTTATTTAAGACTAACATTACATAGCTGATAGTTTTATGCTGTGCAGATTTTAAGTTTTTCCAGTGGAAAAAGCCTTTGAAGGGATTATTTCCAGTTTTATAGAAAATAGAGTCGGTCTGAACGATGATTTTCTGAATAAAGAATTATCTACTAATCTTAAAGAAAATTTATTATTACTGCTTTTTGAAAAACATCTATTAAGTGCTGGTATTGGTAATAATTCCAATTTCACCACCAACAATCTAATTCGAAGTGATGTTATTTATTGGCTTGACCGCAAGCACAATAATATTCATGAAAATAGTTTTTTTGACATTATCGATCAATTTGTGCAGCATCTCAACATCACCTGTTATTCTGGCATTACAGGCTATGAATTTCACTATGCATATTATGGCAAGGGCAGTTCATATAAAAGACATCTTGATCAATTTAAAGATAATCAACACAGAGCCTACTCTATGATCATGTATTTAAATAGCGATTGGATTCCTTCAGATGGCGGACAATTATGTATTTATCATCAGGATGTTTCTCAAATCATTAGTCCCCTAAATGGCAAATGTGTATTTTTCAAAAGTAGTGAACTCGAGCATGAAGTTTTACTCAATCACACTCCTCGCATGAGTA
>JAJCYJ010000452.1 GCA_029262975.1 Saprospiraceae bacterium | reverse complement strand
CGCCTTTTTTAGTTTTGATAAGGACTACCCCATTAGGGGCATTGTATTCTTTCACGGCTTGTTCATTTTTGATAACATTTACTGATTCAATTATGCTATGATCAAGAGAATCAAGAATAACGTAATCGTACTTCCTTCCATCTATATAAATATCTGGTTTACCAGTCTCCTTCGGCTGAACTTTCAATTTTTCCTGTCCAAGAATATGAGAAATGGAAATAAACAATATACAAGTAGTTATAAATATTTTTTTCATAATGCAAAATTTTAAAGGTCAAAAGACATTTGAATTTTTCTATTTAAGATTATTTCACAGCTACTTAAGTGATGACGAATGAAAATGACAATCTTCATTTCACTAGTTAGTGGCTTGATTTTATTTCTTGTCCTAGTGTTTGAGCAATTCATAGTCCTTTAAGATAATTCTTATACTCGAAATCAATAATTCTGGATCGTCATAATGTACAAAGTGCCCAGCATCACCACTGTATAAAAACATTCCCTTATCTACCGATTGTATTACATCAGTCCAACGAAGGATTCTGTGATTAATTTTTGATCTAAAAAGTGCTTCTTCGTCGTAATCTTGTGAGCGAAACTTTTCAGGCATATCAAATCTTCCCCCGGTTATTATGTGAATTGGAATATTGGGCAAAGTACTTTGTGTAATCTCCTTAAATTCTTCTTCTCTTAATTCCTCTAATACTTGTCCTTCTCTTTGTATTGGTTTGGGGGCTTGCGCTCTTCTAATTTTACGATTATCAATAAATGTTTGAATTAGTCTATCAATTTTAGAATTTTCCCAGTTAAGTACTTCATAATATGCGCGCTTGTTTTCATGATTCTCTGTAAAATCCGCAGGATCAATAATTACAAGCCCAGCTAACATTTCAGGATAATAGACGGCAAACCCTCGTACATATAGACCACCCAAAGAATGTCCCACTAATATGTAAGGTGGTTTCAATTCCAAATGCTTGAGTAATAGCACAAGTCGGTCAGAAACTTTTTTAATGGTTGGCATTTCATCATCTGGTTCAGATTCGCCAATGCCTGGTCTATCATACGTAATCATTGGAGCTAATTCAGAAACACCTTCTAATACCCTGTCCCAATTATCCATAGGAGTTCCAAGCCCGCTTTCAAATACAATCACAGGTTGTCCTTCTTTTCGGTTTTCTATTCCGATAGTATTTATCCAAATTTTAGAATTATCAATTGTAATAAATCGTTTTTGAGAAAACACGTTTATATTTAATATCAAGCCAAGGAAGAATAATATATACTTCATTCAATTTAAATTTCTGCTTTTCTTTATTCTTTTACTTGCCCCTAATGTCTTTACAAATAAAATATAGCCGTAACATAGAATCATTTTTTTATGGCGGAGCATGCTCATCATTTTTTTACCGAGAACTTTAAATATAGCCCACATCGATTATTTTTCAGATCTGTTGTTAGCCTTCGTGATTTTGGGTTCAATAGGAAGTTTATGTAGCATTCGATTTAACAAAATTTCATTATACAGAACAATTTTCTCATGAAATATTTTTCTTGCGTATACGAAGTTTTCGAATTTCCCATATTTACTTTCATCACTAATTGCTTTTTTAAAGTGTAAATAACCTTCACTAGATTCTTGGTTTTTGGCTATTTCATCAACATACTTAAATCTAATTATATCCTCCCTATAAATAGCAGATCGAAGATCTGAATATTCTGAGCTCTCGCCATAACTATTCATAATCCAATAAAAGTGGTCAAACGTTGTGTAGAATTCGGTAATCTTACCTTTGAGTTCTAGATTAGTAATTATACTATAATCACCCGAACTCAACATCTCATCATAAATTGATCTATCTGGAATATATTGTCGCGGACCTGGAATTAAGAATATCTTAGTAATAACGATTTTGTAATCGGAATAGGATAGATCTTTATGTAACAAGGTGAGAGCTGTGTCAATTTCTGCAATTATTGATTTACTATTATTTATCCCTAAAGACATAGAAATACTGTCTTTATAGAGAAGTTGCCTTAGTTTAACCAATTTACTATCGCTATTTTCTATAAGCTGTTTAGAATGATTTGAATTATTTAAAGTAATAGCAATTAGAATACCACAAACCACGAGTATTATTTCCCCAATTGCGTAAAGTAAATACCTGCCTGCCGGAGAGGAAGGTCTATTATCAGTCAATAATCGCTCTCTAATTTTTCTAAATAAATTTATCATTGTATTGTGGTTTGTCCCAAGTTCACGAATTGAAGATCAACAGCTCTGGCATGGTTAAAGCATGTTGCAATCAGTTGTTTTCTCCAATTTTCTTTTTCTATCACTTCCAATAAAATCCAAATTTTATTTTTTGCATAAGCAAAAATAGCAATCCCTCGTTTATTGTTCTCATCAATTCTGATTATTGTACTAACTCCAACATCGAGGCAGTCGGCTGAGATAGTCGGCCTTGACCGGACACTCCAATTTGAGCATTTACTCTCGAATATCCTGTTCCTTAGGCCTTGTGGAGTCTAGCGGAAGCCTAAGGGCGCCATTCCTTTCTTGCTCATCAATAGCTTTTATCTCTTAATACCCCGTTACTGGATGAGTCTATTTTCCGGTTCCTATCTTAAAGGGCACAGATCAGAAAACTGGGTTTTCGGTTTTTAAGTCTCCCTTATCTAAACATACAGGATATAACATTATTGATAATTATCAGTCACCAGGCACTATGAATATTTACAAATTCAAGATTCCATCTCCACAACCATCAACACTGGTATCGCCATTCTCTTCATCAAAGACTAAAGTCTTAGGTCTTTCCAATACTCCATCTCATTCACTAGATGTTGCGATAATAGAATTACATGTACGAACAGCTATATGTGATATGACAGCCGAAAATACAGTGTCATACTACCGAATAAGATGGGAGATCACAGATCTCCAAGAGCAGGGTCTGGTGTACCCAGGTATGTTCATATGCTATGACGTGGTCACAACTTATAATCTATAAGCCCTTTTTCATTTTTCTATATATTATCACACTGGATATAAACCCAAGCAAGATATGGAATACAATCAAAGAAATATTTAAAGTCATAATTTTTAGACCGTATTCATCATTGCCCAAATGAATCCAATTTATAAAGTTAATAACTATCAGATAACATATTATCAGCGCTGAGTTTATTAGCACCAACTTCTTGAAGTGTTTCCATTCTTTAGTTAAGAGAATACTTGCAATCCATAGGACTGGAGAAATCAATATCGTTCCAATTATTATTCTATCCATTTAAGTAGTCATAATAAATCTTAAAATTGTCTTCGTCGAAACAGACGAATATTATCCTTTGAAGATGTACTGGTTGATGTTGTTTAATAGTTTCAATTGCAATTATTGCGGCCTCTGCTTTAGGATATCGATAAATACCAGTGCTAATATTTGGAAATGCTATAGAACGTACTTTCAATTCCACAGCGATCCTTAGAGAATTTTGATAACACCTTGTTAGATGAGTAGACTCTTTACTCCTCCCATTATTCCATGTTGGCCCAACTGTGTGAATTACATATTTTACATGTAACTTACCACCAGTCGTGTAAACAGCATCACCTACATTGCATCCACCTTGCTTGTTTCTTATTTTTTTACACTCTTCTAATATTTCATATCCGCCAGCTTTGTGAATTGCTCCATCAACACCCCCACCTCCAAGCAATGAGGTATTGGCTGCATTTACAATTGCATCCACTGTTAATTTCGTTATGTCTCCTTTTATCACTTCGATTTTCATTATGCTATCTGTTATATCACCTCAGTTATATGGCTGGCACGAATTTGTGGACGGCTAATCGCCTACTCAAGTGTTAGGTGTTTGTTTACTTCTTTTTTAATTTGAACATAATAAATAAAGGTATTCTCTTCCTCCTTTAAAACCCTCACTATTTTTAAAATTTGATTCTTCAGGTTTGGATACTCTAATTTATTATTGTACTAATTACTAAGTCAATTCCTTTACCAGTGTCTTCCTTTTTATTTTCTACTTCAATATCTACGGGAATACCAATTTTTTCATAGCAATGCATATCCTTCGAATAGTATCGTTCATTAGACAAGGTTAAACGCCAACCATTTGAAAGGGTGTCTCTTAGCATATTTGAAAAGATACCTTCTGTACTTGTTCCTATGATGTTCAAATTAGGAAGATTAGACATGATAAGAGCAAATACATCAGCTGAACTTCCACTTGCACTATTTGTTAGCAGATATATTTGCTCATAGTTAAATCGCCAATCTTTATTTGGAACTATATATGTCGTATCCAATCGACTAAAATCCTCATGGCCTTTTCCATTTCTGGCACGCTTAATGAAAGCTATTTCCTTTCGTTCGAAGAAATAACTTGCGCACAATAATGCCATCTCGTCATTACCACCAGGGTTCACTCTTATGTCTATAATTAGATTTTCAACATTCTTTAATATGCTCAAAATATAATTGAGTTCAGTTCGAGTTTTATCCAATCCTTGTCCAAAAAATCGTTTTATTCGTAAATATCCCCACTCCTCATTAATATCTAAGCCAAACTCAAACAGTTCGCTCCCTGATTCAATAATTTCACTAATACCTAATCTGCGTAAAGATTTATCCCTTGCCTTAAGAAATGCCGCAAATGACTCATTCGTTGGGAATTCTCTATAAAAATCTGGTAACTTTCCGGAATTACAAGATAAATTCAGGTGATCACTTTCAAGATTTATATGTGAATCATCAAACTTCCGGAGCAACCTACAGAACTCTTCAAACAATAAAGAATCATTTTTAATAGCAGAAACTTTTTGTAATCCATTAATTCTTTCTGCTTCCCAGTTGACATTTCTCAATTCAAAAAAAGCATAGTTCTTATCAAAAATATCCCATAGTTCTACAAACAAATCAGTTGACAAATTATCTTTTTCTTGTGATTCCATTTTGCCTGAATCACATGAGAATAAAACAAATACTGTACTTACTAAGATTAGTTTTTTCATTTATACTTTACCTGTTTTT
This sequence comes from Saprospiraceae bacterium, assembly GCA_029262975.1. Lineage (GTDB taxonomy): Bacteria > Bacteroidota > Bacteroidia > Chitinophagales > Saprospiraceae > JAJRXG01. Next base: position 2,681 of record JAJCYJ010000452.1, on the reverse strand, counting down.
CACCAAAGCACGTTTGGGTATGCCAATTGGACAAGGAATTGAGACCATGATCACATAACCTTTTGGGTGTCTCATTTATCTTTCCAATTCCTTCTCAATCAAGTTAATGATTTCAGATGTATCAGCTATAAGTGTTTCAAGTTTATCTATAGCATCTTTGTTAATCCAAAAATGAACGGCAGCATTGTTTATGTATTCCAGTTTTTGAGTCCTTAAATGATTTACTTGTTCTTTAATAGATTGTTCCCCAAACAAAAAAGATGATACTGGTTCAAACCTCATTACGCTATTGTTATATGTAAAAGGTGCATCGATCGGAAGTGCCCACTCCGTTCCAATTCTTATCCATTCTGATACTTGTTGGTGTTTAGCGTAATGTTTTACTATTTGGTCACGAAGTTCTGTATTCTTTATATCCTTTAGATTACCTGTGCTTGAAAGGTCGTCAAAAGTTGATGTTGATGATGAAAAAATAGGATATATGCTTCCATAGCCAAAATACTCATTTGCAGCAACGATCAACTCATTATCCGTTGCCTCAGTACTATTTAGTATCGACGAAAGGATTTCAATAGTTTCAATTCCTTTTAGTAAATCCGAAATACTATTTTTAAAAGTGTTGATGTCCTCTTTGTTTTCAGAAAGCAGGCGATTTAAGTATAAAGTCTCTTGTATTACTGACTTACGATTTTCATTAGCATTATTGATTTGCAACGCAATTAAAATTCCAATAACCACAAGTAATATTTCTCCAATAGCGTAGAGTAGGTATCTGACCGCCGGCAAGGCAGGTTTATTTGCAGTTATCAATCTCTGTCTAATGTGTCTAAAAATTTTAATCATAGTTTCTTTATTTGACCTGATAACTATCCGGATGAAGTGAGTTTGCATAGTCGCAGGTGGAGAGCATAGCGACATTTGTAGTGTTATGAATTGTTGGTAATTTGAATGATTTATCAGATTTCATTTTATAATACTTCAATCTAATCACATTTTTGATCTAACAATTGTTTCATTTTTCCCATTTCTGGAAGTACGGATTCATATAGGTATTTTATGCGTGAATTTGATCCCACATAAAATATGGCATCGCTTGTCATTTTTTTCTTAAATACTTCGAGATTAAAGGAATGTGGCAGTAACTCTTCAAAATTAACTATTGTGGTGTCTATACCAGCTTTTACAAAATCAAGATTTTGCCATCCTATTTCAGCATAATCGTCTTTCGAATAGAATAAAGCTACTGTACCATCAGCATTCGTATCCATAACGTCTATCATTCCATCAAGCATTGAGTAATAATCGGTAACCTGCTTTTTCACTTCATGATCACGTAAAATCTTCAGATTCCCGCTGGATTTTAAATCTTCATAAGTCGCTAAACTAGGTCGGAATGTATATGTAATTAAAGATATTGCCCTAAGGTTTTTCTGCATTAATTCTTCGATCGGGGGATTTTCAGCTTGTAGCAAGTTCAACATTTCATTAGCTCCAAGTAGTCTGTCTTTTGTTTTTATAATTTGATTATGAATTTGTTCAATATCTTGCACCACATCTTCTAATAGCTTACAGTAATAGCTTTGCTCTAATTTATTTTCCTTTCTTTGCTCGTTCCAATTATTTATTTGGACTGCGATCAGAATACCTACTACAACTAATAGAATTTCTCCAATTGCATAAACCAGATACCTCTTCAAGTTTCCTTCTTGAATAAAGTTTTGTCTGATTTTTCGAAAGAGTTTTAGCATCGTCATCATTGTGTTTATTCTTCTAATGTCCACCCTGGTCCCGGGTATATGCCGGGTATATGCCGGGTAAATGCCGGGTAAGCAATTAACTCACACTGACATATGCAACATTGTTGGCAGTAGGTTTTACATTTCACTTAAAATCATGCTATATGATTCCGATTGAGTATTAACTTTAGTCACTTTATTTTCTCTTAATCTTTCAATGGATATATTTGTTGCTTGACGCGCAATCATTTGCCATTGCCCATTTTTATACATCCAGATATCTGTAAATCGCCTTTTCTCTGTATTGCCGGCATTTCCAGTTAAACCAGTTGGTATAACAATTTCCAGGCCCATAACGATTCCTATGTTTTCAACAATTTTAATTTCATCAATATTCTGCTCATAAGATGCATAATTAATATAGCCTTGCTTTAAAGCATCCATAGCCATATTCAAGTCAACTACAGTATTGCTTGGAGCATTTACAATTAACTCACTTGCCAATATTCTTCTGATAATGGTTGAATCCTGATCAAGAATTCCTTGAACCTGTAGTTGTTCCATTATTCTTAATTGTGCTTCTGTTAGAGATTCATTTACGGGTTCATTTTTACAGCTTATCAAAGAAAGCGACAAGCATATAGCCAAGACCCCGATGAACAAGATATTGGTTAGTTTCATATTGATATTTTAACTTAAGGTTTACTTTAGTCGGTTTTCGTCTTCTTCGTTTTTTTTAATTTAATGCCAACGACCTAGCTCTTGTGTGTATCTTGAAGGGTATGCACTATTGCGTGTGTCGTGTATTCGTTTTAAATTCTTTCCTCTTTAGTAAGAAGCATAGATTTTACAGATTCATCTTTTAAATGAATAAATTCCAAATGGTCGTCATCATTCATAAAATCATCCAGGTTTTCTTCGGTATTAATTGATATAAAGTGTATT
>JAJCYJ010000451.1 GCA_029262975.1 Saprospiraceae bacterium | reverse complement strand
AATATCGTTAAAGACAAAACTTTCGAAAAATATGCATTCATTTGGATTTGTTATCTGGCAACAGACTACTGATGGTGAAGAAGTGGCTAAACAAGGTCTATTAGAGTTGATTACCCAAGGTGGTCCTTTGTCAATTGTTATTGTTGGCATCCTCATCGTACTATCTATCATAGCTGTAGCTATATTCTTTGAGCGGTGGTTAACTATCAAAAAAGCAGGAAAGATTGATCAGGCCTTTATTGACAATATTCGTGCTTCTGTAGGAGCTGGTAATATACAAGGTGCCAGGGCATTATGTACCACCAAGAATACGCCGGTAGCAAGAATGATCGAAAAAGGTCTCATGCGTATTGGTAAACCTTTAAAGGATATCGATGCTGCCATAGAAAATGTCGGCAATTTGGAGGTATTTAAGCTTGAGAAAAATTTATCAACCTTAGCTAGTATTGCCGGAGCAGCACCAATGATTGGTTTCTTTGGCACCGTAACCGGGATGATAATGGCTTTTCGAACCATGGCTACTGAGCAAAACGTTACTCCGGACGTTTTGGCGGGAGGTATTTATCAAGCCTTGTTAACCACAGCATTTGGACTCTTTGTAGGAATTTTTGCTTTTGTTGGATACAACCTTCTTGTAGCAAATGTGGAGAAAGTAATTTACAATATGGAACGTACCTCGCTTGAATTTATGGACTTACTTCAAGAACCCGCATAACTTTCAATGGCAGTAAAAAAGCGAAATAAGGTAAGTGCTGAATTCAGTATGTCATCATTGACAGATATCATTTTTCTATTGCTGATATTCTTCATGTTGACCTCTTCAATGATTCAGATAAATATCGAACTACCTGAGTCAAGTTCTAAGACAGTAGCACCTACTGATTATACTGTCATGATGACGAAAGATGGGCAGGTAAAATTTAATGGGAAAGAAGCGCGCATCAGAGATCTGAAAGGATTAATAACCGCAGCTAATGCTGTCGCGACTAATAAAGAATATGCTACTGTTGCAATAGTAGCAGAGAAAGGGGTACCCTGGAAAAAAGTAAATGACGTCATGGCGATAGCCAGTAGTCTAAAAATGCGTGCAATAATCGCGACACAACCTCAGAAATAGGCTATGGGATTAAGAAAAAAGACAAAAGTTAATGCTCAGTTTAATATGTCTTCGTTGACAGATATCATCTTCTTGCTTCTCATATTTTTTATGTTAACCTCTTCTCTCGTTGTACCAAATGCTCTAAATTTAAAATTACCGGGAAAAAGGAAATCATCGACAGAATTAAAAGCCCCTCCTGCAAATGTTACTATCAGACGTGATGGCACCTATTGGATATCCGGCCAAAATGTGAAATTGATCAGAATAGAAAAAGCAGTACGTGAATTAGGAAAAAAAGGTAGACCAGTTAGTATGACTATTACGCCGGATCCAAATGTTCCTAACCAATATGTCGTTGCTGTAATGGATATAGCTTTTCGCTATAATGTGGAAACGATTCTCATAGATCCTTCGTAACGATAGTACAAAGATTACTGCAGTTGTAATTGATGGTATATTAAGGAGGGTATTGTGAAAGTGTAATTATATCAATCCTTCAGGCAAATCCATTTTTATCACTTTTTCGTTTTCTAATATTTCTACAATCAAGCTTGGATGAAGAGGTATTAATATTTCTTTTTCATTTATTAAAAGAACCGCCATGTCTTGTTGCGGGTATTCATCAATCCGGATAATTGGTCCAAGTATTCCCGCTTTTTCGTCGTGCATGCTCAGGCCAACAAGTAAGGATTTTGCATCTTTTTTTATAAACTCTTCAGAGGCATGTTTGATATCCTTTTTCAAAATAAAAACTGAAGTGTTTTGATATCTTTTAAGTTCTTCCAGGCTGTCTATAAATTGAAATTTCAATATTGGCTCCTTCTTATAAGTCTTTTCTTCTATATAAAATGGAACTTTGTAACCTGAAATTTCTAAAAACAAAAATTTTTGATCTAACAAGTCCTTTTCTAATCCTTCGAATATAATAATCTTAGCATGACCTTTGTATCCGTGCCCTTTTCGGATAATTCCGGCTTCTAAAAATTCTTCTTTGTATAATTGTAATTCAGGCATTTATTTTCTAATCTTTTGAATATATATATGTCCCTTTTCTGCCTTTTTTTCCCATAATAGATCTGTGCACTTGTCGAAGCACTGTGTGTCTAAAATGCGTAGTTCACGATAGATTAATCCGATTGTATCTGCATAAATCTCCTTGCCATATCTAAGTTCAAGTTTGTTTTCGTCGTCAGCAAGTGATATAACGTGTGTGTCATTATAATTTATTCCATTAATGGTCTGGATTCCCGATCCTTCGATCATCTTCGAATTCCAGTTCTTAAAATAATCAATTGGGTCATCACCAATTACAACTGGGTTGCGATCATCAAATAATGCATTGCCATCCCATTGATCATTTGGTTTAATTGGAAGGCGCAATTTTACAAACTTGCGATTGTCTTCTATTCTAATGGCCTGATTATTCTCAATCTGGGCGAACCAGCTTTCAAAGTAGCTCCATGTTCCAGATATATTTGACCTTTTTGATCTATCCAGAACGAAGACAGTTTTACCGGCTCCATCCTTAAAGCTATCTGTAATTTCTTCTTTTAATTGATATGTGATTGTATCTCTGAGCTGACCTTCATTTCTATAAATAATTTCTAAAACATCGTATTCTATTGTATGACCCATTTCCAGTGGAAAATACTGTGAAGATGATATAACGGAAATTTCATTCCTCGAATCGTCCTTTGCACATGACAAGAAACAGAATATCAGACAGTATATTGATAATTTCTTCATAACTATCACAAATTCAATCAAATATATATTAAATATATTCTTCAACCATTATTTTGACTGATTTATTCTGACCATTCGTATAGTTAAGAGTTTAGTGTTCCTGAATATTTATTTGAGACCAGATGAGTCTTCGAATGGCACGCTAGTTTTGAATTGCAGATATAGATATTGCTAATTGATCAAGGTAACCGTACCATGTAAAACATCTGTTCGATTCGTGTCAAAATCATCGGAATAAGTCACTTCAATTATATAAGTATATACACCTGGATTAGCCATCTTCCCTCCAGTTTCATTCGACCTTCCACTCCATCCACTATTAAAATCACTGGATGTATACATTAGATTGCCCCATCTGTTGAATATTTTTATGGAATAAGATGAAATAATAGCCGTCTCTGCAGGAGTTACTTTAAATAATGCATTGTTGGCAGAGGAAACCGCACCTGGAGAAAACACATTTGGCCGGTATACTTCAAACCGCGAACACTCCCTTTGAGAGATATCTATTTCATCTTCAAAAGTACATCCTTCACTTGTTGTAGCCACTGCACTATATAATCCAGTCTGATTGACGTTAATGGATGATCCATTATCGCCCGTACTCCATAGGACCGTTACATCTGGAATTGAAACACTAAGTGATACTCCAATCTGATCGCAAATTGAAATATTATCTCCCAGATCGAAAACAGGAATATCTGCGACAGCTATAAAGACTTCGGCTTCTGCATCACATCCATTTTCTACTATTCTTACTGAGTAGATATCCTCATCAGTGACTTCAATTGATGAACCACTTACTCCTGTTGACCAGGTGATATTACCCGTAGCATTTCCAACGGACAATGTAATCATGTCTCCAGCACATATGGTCGTATCCATTCCAAGTGTAATAACGGGAATTGGTATTGTGGCAACTTCTACTTCATCTGAACTCGTGCAACCCTTTACATCTACAGTAACCTCGTACATTCCGGCTGCTGAGACTTCAATAGTCGATGTGGTCTCATTAGTACTCCATATGTAAGTTGCTCCATCGGTTGTCGCATCCAGATATAACAAACTATCAGAGCATATCAATTTATCCTCCCCCAAACTCACAGTGGGTATCGGTTGTACGGTGACATAAGTTGTATCTGACCATTTGCATTCTATATTGTTTGTTGATATAAATGCATCCACATAATATTGACCTTCGTTTCTAACTTCAATAGATGGATTCCCATCAGCTGTAGACCATCTATATCTTGAAGGAATTGATGATGCATTTACCATCAGCGTAGTGACATTACCATCGCATAATGATGTAGAATCAGGTAATTCAAAAAATGGAGTTGGGTTTACCACTAGTGAAAATGTATCAGTAGCAATACAGTTATCTTCATTGGTGACATTT
>JAJCYJ010000450.1 GCA_029262975.1 Saprospiraceae bacterium | reverse complement strand
ATCATATCATATAATTGTCTTATATGTAATAGAAATATAATCATTTATTTACACCCAAAAACTATCCCAATGCGCAAATTATCAAGTCTTCTTGAAAGTCTCCTGGCTTTTGTAGTGCTTATTATTATTGTTTTAAGGATGAAGGGCCTAAAGTAGGTCGGATATGTCATCGAAATCTGAACAGCTATTGACTTAGATGGAATGAAGGTTTTTTATAGATCAAATATCTTTCGAAACCTTGTTTCGTCAACGCTGATGATAATCGATATAACTTAGAAGTGAAGCCTCCTTTCTCATCTTAGATCAAAACATATCATTCCACCAAATCAATCCAATATCTTTGGCCAAATTGGCTCATTTAATTCTTGGAATTCGGGCATATCTTGCAGACTGGTCAGTGCTTGATCGTATTTAAATTGACACAACCAGGAAGGAACGCCAAGGTTACGAGCCTTACGTAAATATTGTATGGCAATATCTTTCTCACCTAAAGCTGCATATATGACCCCTAAGTTGTACTGAGCCGTTCCCGACCCAAAGAGCGTGCTTATCCCATAGTTAGGTCCATCCAAATCAGCTAACTCTTTAATTGCTTCACTGATATCATCCATATTCCCGGCACGAATTTTAGACAAACAATAAATTTTTAGAAGATCATTATATGCCCATTCCGGCAAATCCGATTTGTAGATTTTATAATCAAAGTGATCGTCAAGAGGAATCTTTTTATTTAAATTGATCCAGGCATGTACATTTGCATAGCTGGGGTCCTTGGGGTCTTCAACACCCAATCGGAGTTCTAATTGTTCGATAATAATAGATCTCATATCTTCTGTGCATAAAGTAGACTTATAGAACAATTGTAGAAAAAAATAAACCCTCCCCAGGGGATACTGACTCTTACATAAGACCTTTGCTTGATTACTAAATTTCTCATAATTAGATTCAAGCATTGATATATTAAGTCCATTGAGAGAATACATGAATTCATTTTCATCATCTTGCTTTTGAAAAGAATTCAAAAGTTCTATTATAGCCTCTCTTCCTTTAAGCTTAAAAGTAGCATGTGCTTCGTGGAACATTCTGAAATAATAATACAGCCCTACTTCCTTAGTGGAAAATAAGTCTCTGTCAAGCGCTTGATAGATCTCAAGTGTCAATTCCGGATTGTTCAGCATTTCAGCAGCTGTGACTGCAGATTCATGATTAACCAAAAAATCTTTTGGATATTTAAGTCTTAGCTCATTAATACTGTTGAAAGCTTCGATTGAATTACCCAGATATAAGTTTTTAAGAAATGAAAGCCACGACTTTTCATAAGAACTCAAATAATCAAAATGTCGATCCAGGAATTGAAAATGCTGCTCGTTGACTTCAGGAATATCACGTGCCCTATTGAGGTTCAAGAAGAATATTCGGGGCAAGTAAAACGTAGAATCTATTGAAATGATTTTTTCCAAAACAACTTGATCAGGAAATTTGCCGATCATGTCCAGAAACAACTCATACGCAGTATAATTGGGTGATTTAATTCGCCTGGTTTCAATCAATTCGCGTGCTGCCCAATATCCCAGTACTTGCTCACGCAATAGCGTCAATATTTCTTCCTTAGAACCCTGATCGCTTGAAATTGATGGAAATGCGAAACGCATCTGACCCGTAGTCGCATCCTGAACTTGCAAGGCGAAAATCATTGACTCATGCTCCATATAATAGTTCCCGCTTAGAATATTACTAGCCCCGGTTAATTCAGAAAATGACGTTCTTCCGGAAGGATCATTGGGTAAAATGCCAAAAGCACTCATGCTGGATAACACGGTGGCCGGAGAAACGACCTCAGCATCATCTATATCCATCAACCCCATATTAATGAAGTTCGCTGCAATCTTGCCCATATTATCCAGGGAGGAGTCATTAGTCAGGTTTTCAAATGGGACAACTGCAATCCTTTCCGATCTGATTGCTTCGGGTATTACATCAGTCGTTATATCCGAACTGTTGGAGAAGAAATTGAAATATACAAATTGACCGACAACAATGAAAAGGAGCACTCCAATGAAGAAATTACTGGTTAATGGTTTCTTTTTAGCATCAGAATATGGATTCTCTTCAGCTGCAACTGATGAGGTTCTAATAATTCCTTCAGGGCTCATTTCAAATGCCCAGGCAAGGATTAAGGCAATTGGAAAGCCAATAACCAAAAAGAAAAGCAATGCTTGCATCAACCATGCAGGAGCGTTGATAGTAGGAAAGACAATAGAACCAATTTGCAGGATCAGCCATGCAACGATAGCATATGTCAACGCGACCTTGTAAACATTACGTCTTTTCAGTTCCTGAAAGAAGGTGTTTTTTTGCATCGTTGTCAAAATATAAAGAAATAATGGAATTTTTTGTACTGGGATTCCACTATCCATTCATAATGCTATGAACCGGTTCAATATTAGTCTTGCTGGTAATTTTCTGTTGTTTAAGATCTACGATCTTCAAGAGATATCAGATCAAGCCCCTCCATAGAAAACTATGTTTTCGGTTTATGCAAGCTCCTATCCCTTTTGTACACCCGATTCTACCAATTAAACATGGGGCAAAATGTCTAAAAATCCCGCATAAGTGCCATCATTATAACAAAGAGTTTATCACTTGAAAAGCCGAAAACGCAGTTTTTTTAATGTGGATTCATTCAATACTTCTTGGAAAAATGTTTGAGTTGACTTTGCTCAACATGTGATTTATAAGGGCTTTATATAAACGATTATTTTTTAAAAAACGTTTCTATTAGTGAGTAATAGATGACCCACTATAACTATTAACGACAATGTTTGAACCCGTTGGCTCTAATTAGAATGGATGAACTACAAATCATAGAATGGTTGCTTGAAGGAGATGTTTCCATACAATATCAGGTTCAACGTGATTTATTAGGGGAAGACCACAGGGACCTACAAGATAGAATAGCACAGGAAGGTTGGGGCAAACAGTTTCTATCCAGGCGAAATCCGGATGGACACTGGGGGCAGAGGTTTTATCAACCCAAATGGATTTCCTCGCATTATACTTTGTTAGACCTCCGCAATCTGTGTTTAAATCCGGATAATGAGCAAGTAAAAAAAACAATAGAGATCATATTAGCTACTTGCAAATCAGAAGATGGAGGAATTCGATTGGGTCCCTCAACATCTGTTCATAGTGATGTTTGTGTAAATGGGATGTTTTTGAATTATGCATCTTATTTCCAAACTAAAGAACAAGAATTACACTCAGTTGTAGATAGTATTTTAAATGAATTAATGCCAGATGGCGGTTTCAATTGTAGAACAACGAGAAGTGGAGCGGTTCATAGTTCGTTACACACTA
>JAJCYJ010000449.1 GCA_029262975.1 Saprospiraceae bacterium | reverse complement strand
TTATCGGGCCATATAATCACAGTCAAGTTGGTGGCTCCTATCACGAATACATATTGAGATCCTTAGATTCAGGACTGAGTGACACTTTGTTTCTTCCGGAGGTTATGTGTGGAAGAAGTACAAATAACGGGCTGAATAGTGCAGGTTATTACTGTCATCAGGATGGATTTGGGGTCGTAGCCCAGGTACATCCAGAGCAGGTGTCAGCGCCTGAACTTCCGGAGAAAACGTATGTATATGTTTTGATGGACAGAGCCAGTCTTTTGGTTGTCGATAGAAATTTCAGCGGTCACTTTGCAGGGGTGACAGACCTTTCAAATTATGAAGTTCATGCTTTTGCAGTCTCTTTTGAGATGCAGGCAGACTTTATCAACAATATTATTATTGGTGATCCTTTGGATCAAAATGATCTTGATATTTGTTATGCATTATGCGGTATTTTTAGTGTCTCTGTTGACTGTTCATCATTCGATTTAAGTCTGGAGAAAAGAGTGAGAGGCGGATTCGTTTATCAAATAGGTGATACGGTCATTTTTGATATTATAGTATTTAACGAAGGATTAATCACTGCATATGACATAGCGGTATTAGACATAATACCTGAAGGATTGGATTTTTTGGAGGGTATGAATCCGTATTGGAACCCCGATTTTACGTCAAAACCCATTGACAGCATTCAAGCCGGATCATCTATGACGATACCGATATACATGCTTGTTAACAATCGTACAACATCGATAGAGGTAGTAAATACTGCGGAAATTACATTTGGCACAGATATTTCTGGAAAAGACACACCTGCCTTTGATGTAGACAGCACACCGGATAATTCGATGGGAGAGGAAGATGACCGGGATACTGAGGAAATAATCATCCTTGAAAATCTTTGTGCGGCAACGTTCGATATTGATGCGGGTAATGAACCTGTCTGTGCAGGAAGACCACTGGTATTAATGGCGGATGTCAGAATGGGTACCTTCCCAATGACTTATACCTGGAGATTTAACGGCGATATTGTCTCAAGAAATGAGCAGTATATTGTGGAAGATCATAATGATGGGCATTATGGTATGTATTCTTTGACCATTAGAGATGCCAATAATTGCACAGGCACCGAATTTATCAATATAGAACCGATTAATAATGAGGATCGATTTTCTTGCTTCTACGATATCTATGTCGGTGTAAGTAACACATGCGAAATCTCATTATCAACTGATATGTTTACTTCCCGGGAAGTAAGTGCTATCGGGGATTATATTCTGGAGATACGGGATGAGGATAACAAATTGGTTGATCTTTCTGACTTATCGAATTATGGACCCGGCACCATTCTGGAAGGTCGTGTCATTAATCCATGTAATGGTAATTTGATATGCTGGTCAAACATTCATATCGAACACAAATCAATTCCAGAATTTGAATATTATAGTTCAGACAGGTTTCAAATGAATTGTTCTGATGTTGATGATGCCTCACCGTCAGGTATAATCAATAGATATAATCTATTAAACGGTCTTACCATATTGCCCCCTGAAGTCTTAGCCGATAGTTTGAACAAAATGGTCTGTTTGCAGCATTGGGATGTTGATGCGATAGATGAGCTTTCAGAACCTGATAACAATTGTTCCGAATATTATGTACAGAGAATTTATTTCATATATGATCAAGAAACAAGGTTGCCTATATACACCGCTTTTATTTATATTGTTCCGATTGATGCAGATTCCATAGCTATGCCGGACGATATCGATAATATATTATGTAGTGAAGGCATAAGTCCTGAAGAATTGAATTCATTTCCATCAATTTATGAAAATGGAACACTCCATAGTATAGGGAAATCCTTTAATAATCAGCAGTCTACTTTTTGCAATATTGCTATTAGTTATTCAGACCAGAATTATCTTAGAATATGCAATTTCGGTACTTCCAAAATTGTTCGAAGATGGACGGCTTTAGATTGGTGTTCAAATAAAGTCATCGAGGACATCCAATATCTCTTTGTTGTAGATAAAGAAGCACCTCTTATCATACTTGAAGATGAAGTTGTCGAAGTGACCACAGCACCATTTAGTTGCTCATCTTTTGTCGACTTATACGAATATGTAGACGTTTCTGATTTATGCGACCCCTTTCCGGTTGTTTCATTTGATATTGAAATTATAAATCCCAGACGTTCGGAATTTACTCTGGGAAGTCATTTAATTGAAGTTAAGGCGCAAGATAGATGTGGAAATATCGAAACGAAAACACTTCGCATTAATGTTTCAGAACACACGCCACCTATTGCAATCCTAAAAGAAGACATCTCAATAAGCCTTACAAAGGATTCATTAATTGAATCAAATTATATATCTGCAGTCGCTATAGATGCAGGAAGCCATGATTTTGAATGTGGCCCGGTTTTCTTATCGTTAGCAAGAACCTCTGAATTAATACAAATAGATGCAGAAGGAGGCAGTGTGGATGTAGATGCCGATTTGCGGAATTGCCAATTGGATTTATTAGCGCTCGATAAGAATGCTGATCTCAGTATTGATAAAAATGAAATATTCAGGAGTAAAGTGAATTTCTGCTGCCAGGACATAGGGTCAGCAGTTAGCTTGACCGTAAGGGTTGCCGATCAATTTGGGAATATTACTCAAGCTGAAGTTTCTGTCTTTGTTGATGCTAAACTTGAGTGGACGCCTTGTAATGACGATGACCCTTGTACTATTGATGATCGTCAATACGGAGCATGTCCATGTTCTGGAATACCAGTAATTGAAGATATTGATTTGGACAATATAATCGATTGTACAGATGAAGAGATTACGATGTGTCTTGATAATCAAGAGATAACTGTTCCTCGGGATTCTACATACTATTATGTCGGAATTGGTGCAACAGGAGGAGCTTGTACTGTACACCAATTAGCCTCTATAGGTGGTGAAATATTTACCATAGCTGATGAAATGATTGAAGATGTGATGGTGTCTGCTAATAGTACAAGACAGTTCATGACTGGTTCAGATGGTCACTATCAGTTTGACGAAAACAAAATGTATGAACGATATG
>JAJCYJ010000448.1 GCA_029262975.1 Saprospiraceae bacterium | reverse complement strand
GAATAATTCGTTTTATAGTATACAGGTATAACTGATAACAGTTTCTTGATTTCCGTTTCCGGTGAGCTAAAAGAAAAATTATACACACTATAGTCATTTCCTATTGTCAATAAGCCTACTGCTGAGACAGGTAAGTCATTTAAATAAGCGTCAAAATTTTGAATTCCAATACTATCGAATGTAGGATTTAATACTATTTCAGAATTTGTCTTTAGCATAAAACTGTAGGCAGGTAAAATCGTATTATAGTCTAACAGGATATTGCTGGTGGAGGTGCTTTTAATTGTTGCATATTCATTGATATAATTTATTTGCCCGCTCATGTCCAGCTCTGTTATTTCCGCTTTTACACGATTAGTTGCATCTGAATAAAATAGAGTCGCATTATTTAATTTAAAATCTTCTATATTCAGATCAATTGCTGAACTTGTTTCAGTGGAAGACTCCTTAAAAATTTTATAATTTGGATTTCCTTCCTTGTCCAATGTCAGATAGAGCAGCGCTTTGTCTAGTGTAAGTGAAGTAATCTGAATTGGTTCAGACTTTCTGAAAAGGCTTATAATATCGATATGGACTGTGAATTTATCAGTCTTTAAAAGTGGTAAACTTACTGTGTCTTTTAAGGAACTAATGTGAACATTGTGCAGTGATAACCCAAGATCCGGGAATGATCTCAGAAAAGAAATGTCAGCATCATCATATGTTATTGTACCGTTAATCCTCTGATTGGCTTCTTCTATTGCCACACTGACTAATTCTTCTTTTTGTACTTCAATATATATAATGAAAGCAATCAGAATAACCGCGATGAACAATAAAAACCTTAGACCCCATTTTGTTAATTTTTGCACTTTATATTTTTTATCTCCGCACATAACGAAGAATTAGTTTAATTAATTGGTCACTAAAGAGATGGAATATGAACCCTCTATACATAAGAGTAAACACTACATGTTGGTGGGATTGTTCATATTGCGATTTCTTTTGTAAAGATTCTTGTCATGAATAAGAGCGTTCTTACCTATAACAATTATTTTGCGAGGTGAATACGACGCAACAAGACATTATCCTTCAGGTTAAAAACCTTCAAGTATCTTTCTTAAATGGTGATAAGACCACAGAGGCGGTGAAAGACTTATCCTTCGACTTGCGACGAGGTCAGCGCCTTGGTATCGTTGGTGAATCAGGCTCAGGAAAGTCAGTCACGAGTCTTTCTATCCTAAATCTTCTTCAATCTAACAAATCGAATAGCACAACCGGTTCGATCGTCTATCATTCAGAAGAAGGTCGCATTGACCTACTTGGGGTCCCTATGAAACGGATTTATAGGATCAGAGGTAAGAAGATAAGTATGGTCTTTCAAGAGCCTATGAGTGCCTTAAACCCGGTAAGAAAGTGTGGTATACAAGTAAAAGAAGTGCTTGACGTACATGATATTGGTATTGCGGCAACCAGGAAAAAGAAGGTCCTGGAAATTTTTAGTGAAGTAGCGCTTCCAGAAGTGGAAAGAATATATAACTCATATCCACACGAACTAAGCGGAGGTCAGTTACAAAGAGTAAATGTGGCTATGGCTCTTGCTACAGGTCCGGATATTATCATCTGTGATGAACCTACAACGGCATTGGACGTAACAGTTCAAAAACAAATTATCAACCTGCTCAAACGCTTGGTTGCATCAACTAATATTGCTCTTATTTTTATTAGCCATGATTTGGATGTGGTGTCTGAACTTTGTGATAGTGTTGTGGTCATGTATCAGGGAGAAATAGTAGAATATGGACCACTTCCCAGTACTTTTTCTTCCCCAAATCATGCTTATACGAAGGCGTTGATGGCCTGTAAACCTACCGTACATAACCGGGCCTTCATACTTCCTACAGTGGCGGCCATTATGTCCCATCAATATACGCAACACCCAAGACCACAACTGAAGATTAATGAAGACTTGAATATTATTTCCGTAAAGGGTTTAAGCGTATATTTTCCTGTTAGAGCTACTTCCTTTTTTAGCAAAAAGTCTTTCGTTAAGGCGGTTGATGATATTTCATTTAACCTCCGTGATGGAGAAATCCTGGGAATCGTGGGAGAATCCGGGTCTGGAAAATCAACAGTTGCTAATTGTGTAAGCGGACTGCTCAGACCGACATCCGGTACCATGAGGTTTCGGGACAAAATGATCTCAGGAGCAGCTTTCAGACAAGATAAAAAGTTAAGGACGAGTATTCAACTTGTTTTTCAGGATCCATACAGTTCTCTAAACCCTAAAATGACTATAGGCGAAGCTATTTCAGAGCCATTAAGGTATCACAAAGTTGTTCCTGAAGCAAAGATTAAGGATAAGTTGAACAAGTTGCTAGAGCAAGTGGGTCTGGAAATTTCTTATAGAGACAGGTATCCTCACCAACTTTCCGGTGGTCAACGTCAACGTGCATGTATCGCAAGAGCGCTTTCTGTCAATCCTGATGTACTTATCTGCGATGAAAGTGTGTCAGCATTGGATGTGTCCATTCAGGCCCAAATATTAAACCTGCTCGAATCCTTACGAACAAACTTAGGGTTAAGTATAATTTTTATTAGTCATGACCTTGCAGTGATCCATTACATATGTGATTATGTTCTGGTCATGAACAATGGGGAAATTGTTGAAGAAGGTGCCGCCGAAAAGATTATGCTTCGACCTGAAAAAGCGTACACAAAAGAGCTAATTAATAGTCTGCCTGTATCAATTTTATAGAATTCTTAAAGAAATCTTTGGTTTGCTGTAACTTTTTAGACAGCCGTATCGTATTATAATACGGACGCACTGGTGTCGTCGGTTAATGTATTTTAAAACCTTTACGCATGGAGACCAAAGCTAAAACCAGTTCACTTTCGTTGGTGTTTTTAATATTCATGTTAGTCATGCTTTACCTTGGTATGAATTTTACATCCTTCAGCCCTCATCTGGAAACTAATAGTCTATTAGAAATAAGTACTTCATCTGAAGACTTTAGTATGACCAGGGTGATTGAATTCGTCGTAGATATGGTTGTGTTTTCTCTGTAATCTGGAGTCCGTTAAGATAATCCTTAATTAGCATTCTTGTTTTTCCTTGAGGCTGAATTTCCGTCAAAAAGATCAATCCATTAAGACATGAAACAGCCAAGTATGATTTACCATCAGTTAAGATATCACCTGGTTGAGATTGGTGTTGATGATATGAATACATAGCTTTATAGATCTTGATTTTCTTTTCACCAATAGTCATCCAGGCAGCAGGATACGGACTCAATCCACGAATTTTATTGAAGATGTCTGTTGGCGTATTGTCAAATGATATGAGGCAGTCATCATGAAATATTTTTGGAGCTTTTGTGATGCCAGATTCGTCTTGCTCCTTTAATATTAAATGTCCTGAGCATAAATTCTGGATAGTTTTCGTTACTAAATTCGCCCCAACGACCATCATCCTGTCATGCACGTCATTCAAATAATCGGCAGGATAGATAGGTACTTCCGCTTGCGAGGCTATACTTCCTGTATCAATTTCATGTTTCAATTTAAATGTAGTTACACCAGTCTTTTGTTCTCCATTCATGATGGCCCAATTGATAGGGGCGGCACCACGATATTTTGGCAATAAGGATCCATGAAGATTGTAGGTTCCTAAAGCCGGCATATCCCAGACTACCCTTGGTAGCATTCTGAACGCTACGACAACCTGCAGGTTAGCGCCAAGTGTCTTAAGTTCTTCTAAAAATTGAGGATTCTT
>JAJCYJ010000447.1 GCA_029262975.1 Saprospiraceae bacterium | reverse complement strand
AGGCGACTAATTTGACGGTTTCGGGTCAGTTAGAAGCAGAACTGGGGGCATTGGCATTAAGTGATGTATATACTTTTGGTCCTACTTTTAGAGCGGAGAATTCCAATACCTCTCGCCATTTAGCAGAATTTTGGATGATCGAACCAGAAATTGCCTTTGCTGACATCTATGATGACATGGATCTTGCAGAGGAAATGCTGAAATACATTATCAACTATGTATTAGTAAATTGCGCTGATGATCTTGAGTTTTTAGAAAACCGGTTGATACAGGAAGAGAAAAGCAAACCGCAGAATGAACGCAGTCAGATGGCGTTAAGAGAAAAACTGCAATTCTGTCTTGATAATGAGTATGAGCGGCTTACGTATACAGAGGCAATCGAAATATTAATGAATTCGAAACCCAACAAGAAAAAGAAATTTCAGTTTGTCATTGAAAAATGGGGTGCAGATCTTCAGTCTGAACACGAACGCTATTTAGTAGAAAAACACTTTAAGAAACCTGTAATTCTTACAGGATATCCAAAAGAAATTAAGGCATTCTATATGCGTCTGAATGATGATAATAAAACAGTGGCTGCGATGGATATTTTATTTCCTGGAATCGGTGAGATTGTCGGAGGGTCGCAAAGAGAAGAGCGACTGGATGTTCTTAAAAGCCGAATGACTGATTTTGAAATAGAGCATGAAGAGATGGATTGGTTTCTGGATACACGAAGGTTTGGCACTTGTCCGCATGCCGGTTTTGGACTTGGATTTGAGCGAATGGTGATGTTCGTAACCGGAATGTCTAATATTAGAGATGTCATACCTTTTCCACGTTTTCCTGGCAGTGCGGAATTCTGACGTCCATCATTTGGCATTCATAAATCTTTGATTTTTTTAAAAGCTAATTAGATTACTATTGGCTTCCACGTACTGTAGCTTATTTTTCTATCTGAATGAATTTATAAGGGTCTACAAGATGGAGATAAGGGACAAGCCTTTCTTGGATGATACCTTCTTGTATTAACTTATTAAGGACCTTGTCAAATTCGTCTAAAGGAATATTCTTGAGTCTCTTTGTTGTCTCATAATCAATATAAGGGTGGCTAAGGACCTCCTTAAAACTAAGATCTGGAATATAGATTTTAGAAACATCACCTGTAATTGTTAATGATGGTTGAATACTGTCATATGACCCAGGTCTAAATGCAAATATTTCTTTTATTTGATCTATTTTATAATAGCCACCGAGTCGCTCTCGATACGCCACAATTGCTTTAGAAAGATAGGGGCCAATTCCTCTGACAAGAAGTAAGTCTTCTTCTGAAGATAGATTGATATCTGCCGTTGTAAGAGATTTTTGGTCTCGGTTCCTTTGTGTAAATGCGGTAGATTGTTTCTTGTAATTTGGACTATCGATTACGATATGTTCAATTTTTATATTTTCTCTGATTTTTTCAAATAATGAAGTATCCAGACCATATACTTTTAGCACATCAGAATCGCGTACTATTTTCCCACCCTTTTCGATATAATTTAAGAGATTATTAGCAGAGAAAGTTGAAAATCCTTGTGCTATAAGTGTTTCTCTATCTGCAATATTTGGATCAAAATATTCTGATTTGTCGCTTTTAAAATGAGTTGTGTCAACTGTAATTTGAATAGACTTTAGACTTGAAGACTTGTCTTTCTGTCTTCTTCTATGGTTTATTCCAGGATCAAAAATGATAAGATGTTTTATTGATTTTATAAGAATGCTGTCCATTCCATAAATCTTATATAAATCTTCTATGTTTCTTATATGACCACCAGCTTTTCTATATTTTTCCAGATTTGCAGAGGCGTATTTTGAGACTCCATAAGTTTCCAACACTTCAGGATCAATTTTATTGGGATTAAAAGGAGCTAAATTTATAAAGGAATTTTCTGTCTCATTAAGTATAGCCTGAGGTTTTTGATCATGATAGTCTCTGAGTATTTCTTCAAGTAATTCAAGCTTTTCTTGGTCAGAATAACCAAACATCTTCTCGTAGATTACAGCAAAAATGTGACCTGTGATTATTAATAGAATTAAAAATATAAAACCTTTTCTTTCATTTGGAGGCATATAGAAATTGAAATTTCTCATGACTTATTTATAATTATTATAATTCTATTGTTTCAAATTTATTTACAATGTGCTTTTTCCTTTTTGGAGCAAATAATAATTCCTTTTCATGAATATTCTTATTTATATACACTGTTCGACCTATGAATATTTCTTTTATCACAGTTTGATTTCGATCATACTCAATATCAATACAGCGAATGTGCTCGATCTTTTTGGCAGAATTATAGAAACCATGTATCATGAGCGAGAACAGCCCAATAGTGAGGGTGTAACGTGACTTTTGATAATAAGAGAAGATGGTGAATAGCAGAAAAGTGAAAATGAGTAAGACCTGATAAAGGTCCAGGTATACGTTCTCCGTAATTGTGAATTTTAACTGTGCTGCATGTGAGGTAATATACTCCAGAATTGAGATTATCACATCTAAAATATTATTTATAAAATCTTTAATCATGGGGATTGACCAACCGATGGTCAGAATAAATATGCCTATTGTTATTAAAGAAAAAGCAGCGCTTATAGCAATAATGCTTGTGAAGGGAGATAACCATGATATTTGGTTAAAATAATAAAGTGAGAGCGGTAGTAAAGCTATTTGCGCAGAGATACCCATGTAGACGATGCCGGTAATATATTTGAGAATTGGGTGTTTGGGATTGTATATACGAGCCAATATTGGATAACACAAGACGATACCAACTACAGCAATAAATGATAGTTGAAAACTTACACTGAATAAGTTCTGTACATCAATTAAAATCAAAATAAAAGCGGCTAATCCGAGTAAGTTGAGACTATGTACTTCATAAGACATGGCGCGCCCAATTAAGAAGATACTAGTCATTAATACCGCTCGCCACACGGGAGCTCCACCACCACTTAGTTCAGCAAATATTGATAGGCATGTAATTATAATTAAAACTTTAAATATTGAGTATTTGGATAGTTTGTAGCATATTTTGCTAATTATAAAAAAGATGATGTAGGCGACGATTCCCACATGCAAACCAGATACGGCCAGTATGTGCATCGTTCCACTCTTGACAAAATCTTCTATCATCAGTTCGTCAATATCATTTTTATACCCTAGAAGAAGTGCATTGAGTACAGCTCTTGTTTTTTCTGTTTTGACAAAGGAGGTAATACGCTGAATCGCTTTTGCTCTTAAGTCAATTCGGATATATCGGAGATTGTTAAATTTATCTCTCTTTGTTGGGGTTACTTGATAACTTTGGACGAACCCAATATTCGTTATGCCCGATCTGAATAGAAATGTCTCATAATCAAAACCAGATATTTTTTTATTTGGAGATATTGGTTTCAACTTTGACGAAATGAGGATTGTGTTTCCCGGCGAGATATTAAAATCTGCGAATTTATTTTTGATTTTGAACAGAGATTTCTGATTTCTGATTTTATAATGACCAAAATCAGAAGTATATATTTCATTGATGTCAACGACAAGATTTAAATATTGATCAGTGTTTGAGACGGATAATATAAGTCCTTTATATGTTAGCAGTTTGTTACCTATTATTTGAGGTATGGTGTGTGTATGAACACTGTCTCTTTGAAATGAGTGATGCAAACTACCACAAAACAAAAGAGCAACAGCAATCAAAACTGTTCTCCCTTGTTTGGAAAATATACTTTGAGCAGACAAAATAAAAATGATCCAAATGATTAGTGAGTAACCCACTAATGTATAATTGAATTCAAACTTGTCGCTAATGATAATACCAACACTAAAAAATATAAATCCAATGACAAGAGGTATTTGTCTTATTGATATCTGTGGTATCTGCACAGGAAGTAGTTATAATCAGTCCTTCTTATGATTAATTATTTTGGCAGATAGAATTTATTCTATGAGTAATATACTAATTATGAAAATGATATAGATTATTTTCCAATAAAATTTAAATAATATACCAGTATTGTCAAAGATTTAAATATTGTATGATAAATAGGAGTACTAATGTGTGCTTATGTTTAAAAATGATTTCATATATGAGTGATTTCTGAGATGTACAGAATATGAAGAGCATCTCAATTTTCATGTGCGGAACAGATAATCGTAGAGCAGGATATATGTGATGACTTAAGGAACAGTTCTGATGAGCGTCTCTAATGATTGTGTGTTTAAAAATCGATATTTAAAACTGATAAATTAGGGGAGTGCGGTATTTAATACATGTAATCTAGTGACTTTTAGCTTTTCAAGTAGTCCAAAGGACACGGAAATTGACAATATTTGATATATTGTTGATATAAAGATTCATTTTCTAACTAAAACCAACTGTCCAAATGCGTAATATTGGAATCATAATAGTGCTGGCACTGTGGATCCTGTTGGGCTGGAAGATGTGCACGGATTACACCAGGTGTTGTACCGGTGAAAAGATTGTACAAGGTGAGGATGTAATCCTACCGCCAGCTACTGCCGATAATTGTACACAAGGGGTGATCTGTTTTGCAGACAACAGTTGTGATGCGACATATGGAAATAGCTTTACTAAATACAGAGATTCACTGATTTCTCT
>JAJCYJ010000446.1 GCA_029262975.1 Saprospiraceae bacterium | reverse complement strand
GGTCCCAAAGGGTTCGTATAGAAAATCGAGCATTTTTAAGTGCCTCCTTTTTTGAAATGCTTAAATATGATTTCAGCTGACTAAGTAAATAGGAAGGAATCAATTGAACATGTCTATTAGTACATTGATTTCCTGAAGTGTTGAATACCCCAATAGAGTAATAGGAAACCGATAGGGGATAGAAATGCACTTATGATGTTTAATAATCCACCAGCAGCAAGAATTAAAAAGATGATGGCAACAGCAGCTATAGCATAGAGTATTCTATTGATTTTTCTTTTCTCAATTTCTATGGATTGCTTAATGTCATCAATATGATATGCCTTTATCTTCTTGATTATGAAGCTGCGATACTCCTGTGTGAGATGATAATTTTTAATAACAAGATCGATTTCAAAAGAGGTGGCCCCGTTGTCAATCATAGATCGTAATTCGTCCAAGAGATCAGCGGCAGGCTTAGCCATAGCTAATTTGATCTATGATCCTGCAAAAAAGATTCTCAACTCTTTTAATAAGTTTTTCGTGATCCTGAAAGGATCATTTACATTATTAAATATCATCGAGAACACCATCGATAGGTGCATCTATATCAAAATCCTTAGGGTCGGATCCATATTCATTAGGACCCACCTGACCTTCTGTACAAAAGAATACCAGAAGAATAATGGAGCCAACTAATGGTATAAAACCAACTAGATACAACCAACCGCTTTTTCCTGTATCATGTAGTCGTCGAACAGCCACAGAAATACCTGGGATGATATGAACTATTGCAACCCCAAAAAACAGAATGCTACCCATTGTTGCAGCTGCATCTCCTCCTATCATCATAAGAAAAATAGTAGCAACCAACATTAACATATAAAATAAAGTGAACATCCAATATTCCGTTCTACGGGCCCTACCTTCGAAATCAGCAAATTGTCTCATTGCTTTTAAGTACCATTCCATTTATGTTCGTTTAATTGACTGTTTATAATAATTGTTGAATTTTACGATAATAAAGTCTGAATATAACATAAAAGTATAATATGTTATAATTCTCAATGCTGCTCAAATATGGATTAATGTACCCTGAAGTGAGCTGGATCTTATATGTAGAAGATTTGATATATTATTCTTACATACTTAGGATCTATACTAGAAGGATTCTGTGAAATAAAAAAGGCGACCATAAAATGATCGCCCCGTTATGTTCAAGGTACGTTAAAGAAATCTTGAACTTAAGCTCTAATATAGGTAATCAAGAGCAGTTTTATCATCATTATTAAAAGGTCTGTCACCGCCGCCTGTACATGACAACATCCATGATTGAGCATTAAGTGTCGCGCCTGTAGGTGTACTAGGAATATGATTTGCGCCAATGGGTTCGGCAGGTCCTTCATTAGACGGAGCCCCACCACAGCTGATACTTCGGTCAAAGAAATCAGTATGTCGGAATCCAATACAATGACCCATCTCGTGTGCCATCACCGTAGCTATTGCTTCGGTCGACCAACCATAGTTAGAGTCAATAATACTGCTCATTTTAATTTCATGATAAGGATCACCGGAATTTGTTGGAAATCCTGCTGAACCTAAGTAGCCTTGTCTTTCATCTCTTTTGCTCAACTTGGTGAATTCTATGTCTGCACCACCGCTGCTAGTTACCCTTAGGAAATTTACTTCGAGATTCTCAGCGTTGAATCGTCCTATTGCATCGTCTAAAGCAGCAACATAGTTAGCATTGAATCCTGCTTTTTTACCTTTTCCATTCCCAGTAGCTTGAGGAATGTAAACAGTAATTGTGCGACTGCCACCTGTAATAACAAGATTGTTCGTGCTATACTGTTTAAGGTGTTTGGATTTAGAACTGAATTCACCCTGAAGATCTTCCGGGCGGATAATGATATCCCGTTCTATGCGATATCCTTCGGGGACTATCTCAATACCATCGGGATTAAAACCCATGTCCTTTAGTTTATTGATGACTTCCTGGGGAACGCTCGCTTCTTCGATGTCAATTTTTTCCTGACAACCCTGAAATGCGAGTAAAACAATGATTAAGGCTAACGTACCTTGAAATAAAATTTTCATTTATAAATTATTTAAGTGAATAATAAAATCTTACGCAAAGTTAGAAAAG
Organism: Saprospiraceae bacterium; assembly: GCA_029262975.1. Taxonomy (GTDB): domain Bacteria; phylum Bacteroidota; class Bacteroidia; order Chitinophagales; family Saprospiraceae; genus JAJRXG01. Next base: position 2,324 of record JAJCYJ010000446.1, on the reverse strand, counting down.
GATATAAATATTTTGTAGGTATTAACACCTATTTTAATATGATAATATTCATAATAGCGCAAAAACAAGAATAAATGACGGGATTATCGCTTAATTGAAGAATAAATGGTTTTTATTTTGATGTACGTGAAAGAAATTAATACCTAAGGTTTACATATAGAACCTTAACTAAGAGTAAGATATTAATTGAAATGTAACACCAGGATGAAGTTCAGCAAGTGATTCCAAATTTGTTGTGTTTTCATTTGATACCATTTTGGTATTATTGATAAAGCCGTCAACTGAAGGTGTTATTTGACTTTTAAATAAATGAATATGCAACACCTTCGACGTTGTAAGAGTGAAGAAATGATTTGAACTCTTTGAACTTATCTGAAATGGTTTTCTTAATTGGAACCCATATAAAATGTATGATTGTGAAAGCTTATAGGAGGAGATTACAAACTAAGGATTTGATTCCAATTTTTAAATTCAGGAACGACGAATATCGTTTAGGCAATCACCGTAGGCTTAGGCAATAGCGCATTTAAAAGGAAAACGGAGTTTTGGGAAATTTCAGGGATTACTCCTATAATATCTTCAATATAGTTGTCACAAACAATCTTCAGGTCTACATGGTTAAGCTGCCGCAAGACGCATTCGTTCCAGCTGATAAAACTCTCTAAATGATATCATCCTTTGACGCTCTTCGTCGTATAGTTTAAGTGTCACCGTCTTGAAACTCTCCCAGAGGGTCAGTGTTTTTACATATTTAGTAAAAAGCGGATTTTCCTTAAGACATTTTTCAAGGTTGTAATTAGGAATGCGCGCACTTAAGTGATGGATGTGATGAAGTCCTATATTACCAGTTAGCCATTGTAGCACTTTAGGAAGTTTATAGTAGCTCGCACCTCGAATAGAGGCCAGCAAATAATCCCAATTTCCCCGCCATCTCATATATGTCTCTTCGTGTTGGTGTTGTACATAAAAGAACCAAAATGACACACAGAAGAATGCAAAGACAAGAAATAATTGGATCATTAGAAATTTCTGCCAGCCAAGAAGATAAGCTAACCCCAGATAGACTACAGCTATAAATACGTTGTTAATGACTTGTGTTCTTCTTATTTTATTCCATCCACGAAGATTGAAAGAAGGGATTCTGTTAGAGAAAATCAGATACCAGAGAGGGGCAATGACAAATAAGACAATCGGATGCCTGAAGAGTCTATAGGTGAATTTTTGCCACCGACTTCTTTGTCTGTATTCTGCGACTGTGATAAAGTTGATATCGCCTATATTTCGCTCTTCTAACTGGCCTGTATGACCATGATGGTGATTATGGACTTTAGCCCAATATTTGAAAGGTATTGTTGAGAAGAAACTACATAAAAAGCCTACCAGGTTATTCAGTTTTTGTGATTTCAGAAAAGACTGGTGACCACAATCATGTTGAATAATAAATATTCTGACAAGAAAGAAAACATTTAAAATCCCAATACCAATAGTCAGCCAAATGGACCAATTTAAACTGAAATACATGAGTGCCCACAACCCTATATAAGGTAAGAAGGTCGTAATAATTTGTAACACCGCCTTTTTGCTATCAGGAACCTGGTATTCCTGGATAATTTGTTTCCAATTCTTTAGTTTTTCCTTTATCTCGGCTTCGAGTTCCGTATATTTCGATTTGCCTGTCTCATTTGTACTCATATCTCAAATATATAATCTATGCATGATAACACGAAGAGACACAAAAAGATTGTGCTGACAAATTTTAATCGATGTACTGACGGAGACAGTCTTTAAACGACAATAGATAAGCGGGCACATGCTACATCTGTTAAATTGGCGAGAGTCATGTTATGAAATAATACAACTACTAATATTTCTCTTGAAAGTTGACACATTATCATATTTTATTAATCTACAGATCTGTTGATAATCAATGTAATAGATAACCCTTAATGATAAACTGTTTTGTTCGGGATAATCTTTCAGTGATTTTATGCCATCAAAATATGAAAGACTGTGATAATTAATGGATTCATCATTGGATATTCCTGATATGTTGCTTTTCCAATTAATTATTATATCACTTCCAGAAGCAAATCGCCAACGATAATTAAGGTCTACATAAAAAAGACTAAAAGCAAAATCGTTGAATAAATCATAATTTGTCTTAGTCATTCCTCCATCTTCGGTTAGCGCCTGGAATCCATTGTAATCTACTTTTGACCAATAATGTCTTAACCTGAAATCAAGACCCATTTTCTCAGTGAAACTATAGTTGAATCGCATACTGTTTTCGACGGTAATGCTCATTCTTAAACCAAGAATTATTG
>JAJCYJ010000445.1 GCA_029262975.1 Saprospiraceae bacterium | reverse complement strand
AATTAGATATAGCTGACATCAATACCTTTTCCAACCAGATTGCTCCTTCTTTTTTGGAAAACTTAAGAATGTTCAGAGCATCATCTACTGACTTTCCTCTTACCATATCCACGACAAGTCTCATCTTGCGCGCCGACATCGGACAATTCTTTAATTTAGCTGTTGCCTCCATATTACTTTCTATTGCCTGAATGACCTCTATATGTTCTGGTTGGAGAAAATTCTCCTAATTTATGCCCAACCATATTTTCTGTTACAAACACCGGAATAAAGGTTTTGCCATTATGAACCGCGATAGTCTGGCCTACCATATCCGGAATAATAATTGATCCTCTTGACCAAGTCTTAATCACAGTCTTCTTGTTAGAGGCTTGAGCTTTCTCCAACTTATTCAAAAGCTTGTGAAACACGTATGGCCCTTTCTTTATTGATCTTGCCATGCTTCTATTTACGTTTTGTGATTATTAATTTATCTGAATGCTTTCGCTTTCTTGTCTTTTGTCCTTTGGCCATAATACCTGTTCTTGATCTTGGGTGTCCTCCTGAAGATCTACCCTCTCCACCACCCATAGGGTGATCAACGGGATTCATTGCCACACCTCTCACACGAGGTCTTCTACCGAGCCATCTCTTTCTTCCGGCTTTGCCTAATACCTGCAATCCATGATCTGGATTAGACGTGCTACCCATTGTTGCCTGACAGGTACTTAAGATCCTTCTTTGTTCACCTGATGGTAATTTAATTACAACATACTTTCCTTCACGTCCCATCAAAGTCGCGGATGTACCTGCGCTTCTCGCTAACGCAGCTCCTCTACCAGGTCTCATCTCTATAGCATGTATAGGTGAACCCAATGGTATTTCTCCAAGTGGAAGTGAATTTCCCACACTTGGTGTTGATCCTGGTCCAGCCTGGACCTTATCACCAACACTTAATTTATCGGGAGCAATAATATATCTTTTCTCACCTCCCTTAAATTCAACCAAGGCTATAAATGAAGTGCGGTTTGGATCATATTGCAAAGAAATTACAGTTCCTTCTATACCGTGATTATCTCTTTTAAAATCGATAATCCGATACCTTCTCTTGTGACCACCACCCCGATTTCTCATGGTCATCTTTCCATCGTGATTTCTTCCTCCCGATTTTTTCAACTTTGTAATAAGGGATTTCTCCGGCTTATCTTTTGACAAACCACTATAATCTACCGACGTTTTTTGTCGCAGACCAGGAGTTATCGGATTATACTTCTTAATAGCCATCTAATTCTCTTTATATATCTCCAAAGAAATCAATTTCCTCTCCTTCTGACAGTCTAACGATTGCCTTTTTAAAAGAAGGTTTTCTTCCTTTCTGAAGTCCGGTTCTCGTATTTCTTACTTTAGATTTACCAGGTACAATAATCGTATTTACAGCATCCACATTAACACCATACATAGCTTCAATTGCCTTTCTTATCTCAATTTTATTTGCATTCTTATTCACTACAAATGAGTATTGAGAAAGATTTTCAGAAAGCAATTCACTCTTTTCAGTGATCAACGGTCGTATTATTATTTGCTTTGACATTTTACTTTGATTCAGTTGTAAATGATGAAGCAATTTTCTCAATTGAACTTTCGGTCAGAATAAGACTCTTGCAATTCAATATTGAGAATGTATTCAAATCTGTAGCTCTTACCACTCCATCTTTCGCAAGATTTCTTCCAGATAAGTACAAATTCTGATCGTAGTCAGAAGTTACAAGAAGATTCTTGTTCGTTCCTCCGGATATATTGTTGATAATTCCTGCCAAGGCGGAAGTCTTCGGAGTCTCCAAAGTAAAATCTTCCATAACTTTAATTGCTCCTTGAGACATTTTTTGAGCTAAAGCACTTGCTCTGGCCAGTCTCTTGACTTTTTTATTCAACTTGACCACATATTTTTTTGGCCGAGGTCCAAAAATTCTTCCTCCTCCTCTGAAAATCGGGCTTTTGATAGAACCTGCACGAGCTGTACCTGTTCCTTTCTGCCGCTTTATTTTCCGTGTAGAACCTGCGATCTCCCCTCTTTCTTTTGATTTATGAGTTCCCTGTCGTTGGTGTGCATTGTATTGTTTTACAGCAAGATAAAGTGCGTGTTCATTGGGCTCAATACCAAATATATGATCAGGAAGCTCAATTGATCTTCCTGAAGTAGTCCCGTCTGTTGTAAATATATCTAATTTCATTATCCGCTACTTTTCAACAATTACGAAAGCACCTTTGTGACCAGGAACACAACCCTTAATCAGAAGTAGATGCTGATCAGCAAATATTTTTACCACTTTCAGGTTCTTAGTTTTGATCCGGTCATTTCCAGTTCGGCCAGCCATCTTCATTCCTTTGATAACTTTAGATGGAGTGGCACATGCACCGATCGAACCAGGAGCTCTTCCCCTATTATGTTGACCGTGTGTCGCATCTCCAACACCTCTAAATCCGTGTCTTTTAACAACGCCCTGAAACCCTTTTCCTTTGGATGTGCCAACAACGTTGACAATGTCACCTTCTGCAAATATTTCAGTAATCAATACTGTGTCCCCAAGACCTTTCTCAAGATCTTTCAAAGCAAACTCTGCGAGTTTGGTTTTGGGTGTCGTTCCCGCTTTCTTAAAATGACCCTGAAGCGCCTGACTGACGTTCTTAGCCTTTCTATCGTGATAAGCCAATTGGATAGAGTCATATCCATCCTTAGACTTATTTTTCACTTGCGTGACAACATTTGGGCTGGCATCAATAACTGTCACAGGAATATTCCTTCCTTGATCGTCAAAGACACTTGTCATACCCATCTTCTTACCTATAATGCCGTTCATTTATAGATGCATTTAGTATAAATCCAGATGTTACCATTTTTAATGGTAATCATCAGTTAATAATTTTCTTAAAGTTTTCTACGAGAGCTTAACCTGTATATCCACACCACTGGGCAGTTCCAACTTCGAAAGAGCGTCCACAGTTCTTTGTGTAGGAGTATAAATATCGATTAACCTCTTATGGGTCCTCAACTGAAACTGCTCGCGAGATTTTTTATTCACGTGTGGAGATTTCAACACGGTGAACACTTCTTTCTCAGTGGGCAGCGGAATCGGACCGGTCACTACAGCT
>JAJCYJ010000444.1 GCA_029262975.1 Saprospiraceae bacterium | reverse complement strand
AATCTGAAGATCTGTATATCGGAGGTGCTGAACATGCAGTGGCACATTTGCTCTATGCTCGATTTTGGCACAAGTTTTTGTTTGATAAAGGCCTGGTACCTACCACAGAACCATTCAAAAAATTGATCAACCAGGGCATGATTCAGGGTGTGATCGAATTTATCTATTTGGTGAAAAGTGAAACAACTGAACGTGTCTTTGTGTCGCGTGATATCGCCGAAAATGATAGCTCACGGACTTATATAAAGATTCCTGTTCATATCGACTTTGTGGACAACTATGGCGCACCACATTCGTCTTTATCCGAGGCTGGAATCAATAAATTCCTTTCATGGAGACCTACTTATAAAAACGCGTCATTTCATTCAGAATCCGGCGTTTATGCGAATGGAAAAGTAACATTGTCCGATGGACATTCTGAATTTTCACTCACTACCCATTCAGAAGTGGGTAAAATGTCAAAGTCCAAATTCAATGTTATCAATCCCGATACTGTGGTAGATCGTTATGGGACGGATTGCTTTAGAATGTACGAGATGTTTCTCGGTCCGATAGAGCAATTTAAACCGTGGGACACCAATGGGATAGATGGTGTAAGTAAGTTCTTAAGAAAGTTCATAGATTTGTTTTATACCAATGAGCAATTCACAGTTGTTCAAGACAAACCGACTGCCGAAGAGTTAAAAATATTACATGGTGTTATCAAAAAGGTAGCTTCTGATATAGAATCATTATCATTTAATACAGCAATAAGTGCGATGATGATAGCAGTCAATGAACTTAGAAAGAGCAACACCAACAAGAAGGCTATTTTAGAACCATTGGTACGGGTGATTGCACCATTTGCGCCATTCGTGAGTGAAGAACTTTGGTCTTTATTGGGAGGATCGGGTTCGGTGCATCATGCAGCATTCCCGGAACACGATGAATCTTTGCTCGTAGAGGATACGATATCTTATCCTATATGTGTAAATGGTAAAAAAAGAGGGATTGAGGAGTTTGATGCCAATATGACAAAAGTAGAAATTGAAGCTGCCGTTAAAGAGCTGGATTATCTTGAAAAGTGGTTAGAAGGAAAATCAATTAGAAAAATAATTGTGGTGCCAAATCGAATGGTGAATCTGGTGGTGGGATAGATATCCATTCATAGGAATATTATCCCTTTGATTTTATACTTATCCATTTAAAACGCCTCCTTAAATGGAGAAGTGCCAACATTCAACATTATTACAAGATGCTGACCGAAGCACCAGTACAAAGAGCTGACCGAATCGTCAGTATTAAAATGCCCGGACCGCTCTCGCGCGAGCGCCGGCGAGCTTATTGCTCCCCCCCTGGAATCCACCGTCGAATTCTAGTATCTCAGCTAGGAAACCACTATCCTCCGTCGAACTCCAATAGAATTCGGACGCAAAATCACCTATAGCTGATGGACAGGGTGAATTATCAACAGGCACATTTGAGCACCCAAATCTGTGTAAATTTTTCCACATGAGACTAAGTTCTAACCTTGAAGGTAGATACCAGTCACCATATCCTGCTCCATTATACTGGGCACATCGATCTGCAGCATAGTTATTTATTCCTTGATTAATAATGATCCGCTCCGTATTCATCATGCCACTATAAATATTATTTCGCTTGGCTCCCGTTTCATTCCCAGAAGGTCCCCATTTTAGATTCACGCCTTGGTCAACAAAAGCACATACCAGACCATGCTCACCCGTCTCATCTACCCAAAATACGAGCCCTCCCCGGGTCGTATCTCCTATCATATATTTTCGCTGTGCTAAGGTGCCATCGGGAAGCACAACCATATTCCCGGCTGTAGAATCCTGTGCATGGCTGAGCGTATCTACCACATGATGTATTTTTATAAAACCGTTTTCTAACAAGGTCAATGCACTTGTTAGTTTACCTTCTTTATTAGCTCTTATTTTAAATGTAATGCTGACAGAATCACCTATTGATGTTCCGTTGATCACAAATTGAGCTAAGCCATCCTCAATGAAACGTATCAGATCCAGCTCTGTACCGTCCCATTCTATTTCGACTTGCTGTCCCTGAAGGTGTACAGATCCAATAAACAGAATCACCATGAAAATCAAGTGTTTGAAGGTGCTTGATATTGACTGTCCGTTTTTATTTATACTGAAAGTTTTCATGAAATTCTTTTATTTAGTATAGGTAGTACAGGAATCTGATGTGAGTATTTATATTTCTATTTTCTTTCTAATTTAAGGTAATATTATATCAATTTATATATCAAGTCTTTACATATTTTTTTATCAGATGGAAGGTCGGGATTCGTCCTCAATTCAAAATAGGAGGATTTAGATACTAATGTAATAAGGATAACAAAATCAAATTTTATCGATCATTTTTCACGTTATGTACAGCCTTTCTCAGTCGCTGTACGAAAGTTGTACCTATGCGCCCCTGAATTTAACAAAAACATACCCTTCATCCATCCCAAAATTAAAAATGCCAATTTGTAAAGTACAATCCTATTAACCCACATAGTTTTTGGAGCTATTGTTTCCACATCCTTTTGTAATGTTGTCCATTTTGCATGCTACAGATAATTCTGACCAAACCAAAATGATAATTTTTCTACACTCTAAATTCAAGTAGTTCACTTATATGAGGACCGCACTTGGCACAATACCTTCAAAAATGCATCGTAAGACCCAATCCATGATTGGAAGGTGTAATCCGATAATAACTTGAGCTGGCATTTTGATTATAAGACAGGATCGCTTTACGCCGATTCACCATACTCTTTTGGGTGAATATAGCACCGATCGTTAAGCCCGCTAATGTTGTAATTGCTGGAGCTACCGTACTTTCACCCGGATCTTTTGAAACCCACCATACTATGGCTCCTCCAGTAGCAAGAGCGGTGACAGTCGACCACAAACTGTTCTTTTTATATTTATCCCAATTCATAGCAGACTCAGGAACGGAATAGATTTTGTCGATAAATTCTTTCTTCGATATTTTCTGATCATCTTCATAATATTGATCGCCAAAAAATTCCTGGAAAATGCTTAGTTCTTGTCCATTGAGTGCGCTGCTTTTGCCAAATTGCATTAAGATCAAAAAGGTCAGGAAGCCGAGTTTTGTGAAAGTTATGTTCATTTTATAAGAATTTAATTTTAGATTTTTAAATAAACCGACTTTATACTTAATGAATTCACTTAAGATAAAGCTCTTAATCCAGTATCTCTTAAAATAGAACGTGAATTTTCATGTGCGCAGTTCAAAGAGGGACATTCGGGAGTAAGGAGAAGAGTAGAAAATTTATAAAGAAAACGAAAAGTTCTTAGAATGGCGGGCGTGGAAAGCCGCATGATGTGGGTCGATGGGTGAACGAAATGAAGTCTTGAAAAGACCTAAGACGATAGTCTCAGATGGAGAGCCTGCCGACCTTTGGTTGGAATGGCGGAAGCCAGTGTTGATAGGACGGGCAGGATTCAGGCAGCGTGGCATTTGTGAATTTGGTGACCACCAAAGGTCGGCAGGCATTTTTGGCGATAGAAAAAGTCACAAATGATTGGAGCTGTAACGACATAGAAGTGCTATCCCGCTTTAAATCAATACCCCATTTTTAATCAATATTTCAGAAAAAGTGAGAGACAAACGTGTCTAATAGTCGCATAATTATTTGTTAATCAACTTTTTAGCAATTAGCTGAATACCCCTAAATATTTGTGTTATCAGTTGTCACCATTTTTGAAAAATTCAAAAATGCCGGCATCTGGTGAGGGCTATGGAATATTCACCATGGGTTTCCTCCGGCGTCCATGTTCAATCCTTGGCTACCAATATGAAACACCTGCTGCTTTGTGCATTTTGTGCATTGACTTGCATTTCACGTTGGGCGTAGGTTGTGTCCCTATGCCTCCAAAATTGTACAATAATATAGGCGCTCCCTTAATAGTTAATTATCGACATCATAAATCCATTTTATTATGTTGTGGTTTGTCAAATACTAAACATGCGGTCATCAAAAGAAATCCTGCTATGGCAGCTGCGTTTTCTAAAGCAATCCTGGTTACTTTTGTAGGATCAATAACACCAGATTGATATAGATTTTCATATTGTTCATTCTGTGCATTATAACCATAATCTCCATTGCCCGCTTTTACTTTTTCGACAATAACGGAACTTTCTTGCCCGGCATTTTGAACAATTTGCCTTAAGGGTTGCTCTAATGCTCGCCTTATGATATTGATACCTGTATCTTGATCTTCATTATCACCTTTCAGGATTTCTAAAGATGAAATTGCCCTTACAAAAGCAACACCACCGCCGGGAACAATTCCTTCTTCAACTGCCGCTTTTGTAGCACTTAATGCATCGGCAACTCGATCTTTCTTTTCTTTCATCTCAGATTCGGTTGCCGCGCCTATCGCAAGAATGGCTACTCCCCCAGAAAGTTTTGCGAGCCTTTCCCTGAATTTTTCCTTTTCATAATCCGAAGTAGTCCGCTCCATCTGAACACCTATTTGCCTGATACGTGTATCGATATTGTCCTTTTCTCCTTTTCCATTTACAATAATAGTGTTGTCTTTAGTAATGATAAGCTTCTCAGCTTGACCTAAATCCATTAGCATAGTAGTATCCAGTGAATATCCTTTTTCTTCAGAAACGACTACCCCTCCCGATAAAACAGCCAAGTCTTCTAGCATTTCTTTTCTTTGCATTCCAAAACTAGGAGCTTTGATGGCTGCAACTTTTAAAGAGCCTCTGATTTTATTGACGACCAAAGCGGTCAATACTTCTTCGTCAATGTCTTCTGCAATTATTAACAAAGGATTGCCGGATTGAACGGCTGTTTCAAGAACTGGCACCAGGTCCTTAATTTTAGAGATTTTACTATCATAAAACAAAAGATACGGTTTCGCTAATTCTACCTCCATCTTTTCTTCATTGGTTATAAAGTAAGGAGAAAGATATCCCTGGTCTATTTGCATACCCTTTACCAATGTCATCGTAGTTTCTGTTCCTTTAGCTTCTTCAACCGTGATAACACCATTATTTCCGACTTTTTGCATAGCTTCTACAATGAGCTTGCCTATCGTGGCGTCGCCATTTGCCGAAATAGTTGCTACCTGTTCTATTAAGTTATTATCCGCTCCAATCTGTTTGGATTGTTTTTTCAAATGAGCGATTACTTCCTTTACTGCTATGTCTATGCCTCTTTTCAATTCCTTTGGAATGGCACCGGCAGCGATATTTTTCAATCCTAAATGGACAATCGATTGTGCCAGTACTGTAGCAGTAGTGGTTCCGTCACCTGCTTTATCAGCAGTTTTAGAAGCTACTTCTTTAATCATTTGAGCACCCATATTTTCAGCAGGATGAGCTAATGCGATTTCTTTAGCAACAGTCACACCATCTTTAGTTACGGTCGGTGAACCAAATTGTCTTTCCAATACTACGTTGCGGCCCTTTGGGCCTAGGGTAACCTTGACCGCATTCGCTAAAGCATCCACTCCTCTTTTTAGAGCAATTCTTGCCTCCGTATCAAAATAAATTTGTTTAACCATTTCCTGTTTTATAAATACTGAGTACTATTATTAATGTAAAGATGGGGGCCCGGATAGTAGCTCTCTTTCAAAATTGACCAGTCTTTTCGTGTAATTCTAAAGTAAAAATAGAACTGCGTCAATAATGTAGTCTGATGGTCAATCTCCTCATTGAAAACTTCCGCTTCCTCGGATAAGCAGACTATTCTTAGCCATGGCTATGCTTGCCAGCCAGCCTGTATTCATGGTACATTTACGTCGACTACTTTTTATAGTCGAAACTTCGAGATTGTTCAATCATTCCTCGATCTTAACAATTTATGAGTGCATTTTTTTTGGCTCTGACCTATATTAAAATTGATATAAGATCTTTATTGATTTGTAAAAATTCTTCCGGCATTCTCCTGGCCCAATAATCACTTTCGAGGAAGAATTAATTGTCGTATCCATCTACGCATAATCTTCAAATTTATTTGCCGATATTTAGTTATTATAATTTGATCAATTATAAATGGTTCACAAGCTTACCTCTTCATACCCACTTTTGATGATTGTGGAGATCATTTTGAACCTGGCATTCGCCTTTATTGTATTCCTTGCATGAGCCGGAATAATAATGGATTCTCCACTATTTAAGAAGTTGGATGTATCATCAATTATAACTTCTGATTTGCCTTCGATGATTTGAATTAAGGTATCAAAGGGAGATATTTTGCCTACTATTATCTCACCAGAATCAAATGAAACCGCGCTTACGCTGCCAGTAATTTTTCTAAGGATTGACTTAATCACTACCGAATCAGGAAGGTATTCGACGATATCAGTAATTTTAAATGCCTTCGAATTTTCCATTTCAACGTTTTCAATTTGATATGCTGATAAATTAGAATTATAACATCTAATATTGCGCCCATATATGTATCGGTTACCGCCTAAAATGGCAATCGATACATATGGTGCTTGCCTATGTATTATGCTATGTATCGAGTTGTACTTTTCCTAAAGTAGCTTGGATTAATTTTTCTTCAAATCACTTACACCAATGAATGGTACAGCACCTGCACCTGTGACCTGAGGGAGTATACCGTTCCATTTCTCTATTGCTTTAAGGTTAGCTTCTATCTTTCGAAGTTCTATGAGATCTGGTGAAATATTCATTTTTTGTAATCGTAGCGCCTCTGCCTCAGCAGTAGCTGCCGCAATTGTCTGTTGTGCCTCAACTTTTATCCGATCGAGATCTCTCTCTGCCTTTAGAGCATTCTGCTCAGCTGTTTGCTTAGCTTCAATAGCATCTGTAAATATCGTTGAAAAACTAAATGAAACAATTGAAAAGGCGTCTACAGATATATTAGATAACAATAGACGTTTCGTCAGAGACTCTTGCATTTCTGCGCTAACAGCAGGTCTTTTGGTAATTAATTCTTCCGCGGTATAGCGGGCAGACACTGCTTTCATTACCTCTTGTATGGCAGGGTCGATCATCCGTTCTTTAAATTCCACCCCTATTGTCTGATAAACCAAGTTCGCCTTTTCAGGTATCACGTGATAATTGAGGGCGACGGATAAAGCTACATCCTGAAGATCAGATGATGCAGATGCAGCATCAGTCACCACTTTGTGAATCTTGATATCCATGAGAATAATCTCCTGCATAACGGGCACTCTAAAATGAATTCCTTCATTCAACACTTTATCTTGAACGGCACCAAAATTAAGTACGATACCTCTTTCTCCAGCTCCAACTTGTTTCCACGGTTTGAAAAAACCGAAGATTAATATCACTGCGATTATTACGACCATGAACCTCCCAGGGATTTTCTTCAAAGCTTCAATTATTTCTATAGGTTCTTGATTATTTTTCATATTCGATTATTATGTTGTTTTTTCCTTCACGTTTGGCAGCTTTTGCTGCTCTTTTTTCTTTCAGGTTTTTTTCCGGCACTTTTTTACCTGCTTTTTTGCCTTTGTCTTTGCCTTTTGCCATATTGTTATATTTTTTTTATAAATATGTAGCTCTCTTAGTATTTGTAGATGTCAACCCCAATTTTAAAAAACTATAAAGTGGCTTAATAATAAAGGCCAAGATGGTGCTTTTTAAAGTCTAAAGCATTACATCTCTATCGGTGAAACTTACACATATCACATGTTTTCCAAATTTTTGTTCCTTTTTTGCTTCATCTTTTTATAGAAAGATGGAGTGAGGCCAGTTACTTTTTTGAATTGGTTAGATAAATGAGCAGGGCTGCTATAATGTAGCTTATACGATATCTCCGAAAGACTAAGTTCGTCATATAGTATCAATTCTTTTACCCTTTCTATTTTGTGAATAATAATGTATTGCTGTATAGTGATTCCTTTGACTTCTGAAAAGACATTAGATAAATAAGTGTAATCGTAATTTAGTTTTTCACTTATGTAATCAGAATAATTCACTTTGGGTAATTCATCAGAATAATGAATCATTTCCGTAATTACATTTTTAATTTTTTCAATGAGAATACTCTTTTTATTCTCTAATAGTTCTAAACCTGATCTCAATAAATTATTGCTTAATTGCCTTCGTTGCTCCTCCGTAATGTCTTCCAATATTTCAACCACACCCAAATCAAGCACAACATATTTTAATCCCAGTTTCTTGAGTTCATCTTTTACCATCATTTTGCAGCGTAGGCTGACCATGTATTTGATGTATAATTTCATCTTTTATTAATTGAATGATCTCCCTGCAATTAAGCGTAGAACATCCTAAATATACTAAAGTGATTTTGTTGCATTCTTTAGTTTTATTTTCTTCAAATATGGGTTATAAAAAAGTGGTGGTTCTACCCATTCTTAGAACGAGTAATCCAATATTCATTATATACCTTGCCCTTCGTTCATTTCTTTTGATTCTTCAAATCATCCATTTTATCGATATTAAATAGAAATATGTGAATTTTGATTTTATAATAAAGTCATTAGTATCCACTTTAATGGGCCAAAAATCAAAGCGGTTTTTCTGCCCTGATTATTTTTCAGGACTTCTCGTCATTATTCGTCATTTTCGAATTCATACTTTGAAATTTAAAACGCCAGATGCTACTGACAATGTAAAAATGAAGTGTTTAACGGTATCTATCTTAAATTAGAAAGTGAAGATCAGAAAAATGCTCACACAACCGGATGACGATTAATATAAGTGACCACACTGTCATAGATAGCATCTTCAATCCGATTATATGATCTCCTGATGAAATCGGTCCCTGTAATCAATTCGAAGAGTTCAATATATCTTTCGCTTACCTGGTTAACAAATTCATCAGGCATATCCGGCATTAATTGTCCTTCTTTTCCCTGAAATCCATTTTCCATCAACCATTCTCTCACAAATTCTTTAGATAATTGCTCCTGTGAGATGCCTTTTTTCTGTCGTTCTTCATAACCCTTAAGATGGAAATATCTTGAACTGTCTGGCGTATGAATTTCGTCCATGAGAAATACCTGGTTTTTATAAATGCCAAATTCATATTTGGTATCTACTAGTATAAGCCCTCTTTCGCTGGCCATGTTTTGGCCTAATTGAAATAATGCTTTTGTATATTCTTCTAATTGATTGTAGATTCTTCCTTCAACAATACCCGATCGCAGGATGTCTTCCTTGCTAATATCTTCATCGTGTCCTTCTTCAGCTTTTGTGGCAGGTGTGATCAGTGGTTCAGGAAATTTACCTGATTCGATCATTCCTTCAGGCATTTGAACTCCGCAGATTGTCCTCTTCCCGGATTTATATTCTCGCCAGGCATGTCCGGCAAGATATCCTCTTATCACCATTTCAATCTTGATTGGTTCGCATCGAACACCTATGCTTACATTAGGATCAGGACTGGTTATCAGCCAATTAGGAACTATCGTTCGGCTAGCATCAAGAAAGTGAGCTGCTATTTGGTTTAGCACCTGACCTTTAAATGGAATGGGACGTGGTAGGACATGATCAAAAGCAGAAATTCTATCCGACGCAACAGAAATAAAATACCCGTTTACGTCATATACATCCCTAACTTTGCCGCGATAAAAAGATCGCTGTCCTTTAAACTCGAAATTCGTCTCCTGTAAGGCCAAAAAACTTACTATATATTCTTTATGGAATTGCGGTCAACAAGAACTTCCTTGAGTTCTTTGAGCGCCTTGTATTCTGAAGGCATGGTTTTCTTTACAACTTCCTTAAAAGCGAAAAACGCCCCTTTATCGATGCCTGGAAGTGCTTCCTTCACCATGTTCTTAACCATCTTGACATCATGCTTGACCAATCCACGAATCGATGGCATATTATGCCAATCACCTTCTACAGCGATGATGCGCCGGGCTGGGCTTTGACCCTCTATATCTATTTCAATAAAATCCTCGTCTTCTAACTTATCTTCCAGTTTCAGTGTATCACAGTTGGGCAGCTTCCATATATCAGGATCGTTCTGAAGATCTGAATTTACAAGGAAAATTTCAAGTCCTTTCTCATGAAATCTGTATACAACTAGGCGGGCGACATCGAGGATACTCATATACTTAACTTTATACAGCCACTAATGTAATGAAATTAGAGTCATATTTGTTTATTTGCTAATGCGAAGGCTATAGATATTAAAATAAGTTCACTTTCTTCCTCCCCTGTTTCATGAATTTTATGAAGCATTCTACCAGAAGCCCCTGCAAACTCATCTTCCGCTGCTATAGACAATGTATGTTTATCATCAATAGATAATGGAATTAATCCCGAGGTTGTATTTGCATCAATATGAAGCTTATGGCCGTTCATTTTGATCTGCAATCCATCTTGGACAGAGACTTCCCCTATTTTTCGATCCTGGTGTAAAAGTTCTACTTCCTGACCCAAAACATTAAAATGATACTTTTTATCATTGAACTTAACTACAGCTAACCTCCGGTCATTCTCCGTATATTCTTTCATTGCAAAAGCCATAATGGGTTCCTGGTAAATTGAATAAAACTGACCGTGTTCTACCCTGGAATAGAGCTGATTTTCAGCAGTGACGTCATGATTACGTGAGATAAGATCGATTTCTTTGTGATGCCAGGGTGCCAATTCGTATTGATCGATGGACTCTTCTAAAAATTTGAAATCCTTAATTACAGCAGACCTGGTGCCACTGATACCTGCCGAAAACTTCATGAACACCCTTAATATGAATATAAGAACCCCTAAAAGGATAACAGTGATAATGATCAATCTTGGCATCGAGTGTCAGAATTCCTAATCTATCCAAGGTAGGACTTAAGACTATCTTTATTGACGGACTTTCTAAGTCGTCTTATCGATCTTTCTTTAATCTGTCTCACACGCTCTCTGGTCAAACCATAAAGCTCGCCTATTTCCTCAAGGGTCATCGCTTTTCTGCCTCTTAAGCCATAGTAGGCCGTTAACACTTCCACCTCGCGTGAAGACAGCATAGATAAGCCATACTTTACTTCATCCCTGAGTGAATCTTCCATCAATTGATTATCTGGACTTTCATCTTCATCAAATGTCAGTAAATCAAGCATAGTAGCATCACCATCTTCACCGCCGATCGGTGCATCAAAAGAGAGATGCCTGCTACCATTTTGCTTCATCTTAGTAATATCCTTCGGACGCATTTCGAGTATTTCTCCTAACTCTTCATCAGAAGGCTCTCTTTCAAATTCCTGGACAAATGAAACTACTGCATCATTGACTTTCTTATACGAACCGACCTTGTTCAGAGGAAGACGCACGATTCGTGCATGCTCTACAATGGCCTGAAGAATGGATTGGCGAATCCACCAAACTGCGTATGAAATGAATTTAAATCCTTTGGTTTCATCAAAGCGCTTGGCTGCTTTCATCAAACCTACATTTCCTTCATTAATTAAATCACTGAGGGATAATCCCTGATTTTGATATTGTTTTGAGACTGACACCACAAATCTTAGATTACATTTTGTCATTCTCTCAAGAGCCTCTGCATCTCCAGCTCGAATTCGTCTGGCCAAATCCGCTTCTTCATCAGCCGTAAGCAATTCGATCTTACTTATATCATTCAGATATTTATCAAGTGATAAACTCTCGCGGTTGGTTATTTTATTGGTTATTTTTAGTTGTCTCATTAAAAACTTTACTGTTCTTGTGAAATTAAGTTACCTAAACTCTTGACATGATGACGAATATGTTGTAAAGAGTCACATATAATACGTAGGAAGGGGGTATAAAGTTTCTACAGATCGAAAAAAAATGCAATAAATAATCTGTTAACGCTCAGATACTAAGCATTAATGAGTCATTTATTGCCTCCTTTCATTCTCCTTTTCCCAGTATTCTAAAGGGTTCTTCTCGTCAGTCGGAATTAATCCTCGTCTTGTGTTTTTCTTTCAGGTTTAGATAAAAGTACTTTCCTGGATAATCTGAATTTTCCAGATTTCGGATCGATACCAACCAGTTTAACTTTTACATCATCGCCAACCTGGTACACGTCTTCTACCCTATCAATTCTGGTCCATGAGATTTCAGAGACATGTAATAATCCACTCTTCCCTTTGAAATCAACAAATACTCCATAAGGCATCACACTGGCAACTTTGGCATCAAACTGATCACCTACCTGAGGCTTAAACGCTATATCATCAATGACGCGTTTTGCTTCTTTGATACCACTTGCGTTCGTGGAAAAGATACTGACCACACCTTTTTCATCAACTTCCTCGATATTGATTGTAGTTCCTGTATTCGCCTGAAGTTCTTGAATTACTTTACCTCCAGGTCCAATCACAGCACCGATAAATTCTTTATCAATTTTAAATTCGATCATTCTTGGCGCATGATCTTTAGGTTCTGCTCTGGCCGATTCAATAGTCTTGTCCATTTCTCCAAGGATATGCAGACGTCCTTCTTTGGCTTGCGTCAAAGCCATTTCTAATTGCTCGTAAGGGAGACCATCTATCTTGATATCCATTTGGCAGGCACAGATACCGTCTTTAGTTCCGGTCACTTTAAAGTCCATATCTCCCAGTGCATCTTCATCTCCGAGAATATCAGAGAGTATGACATGGCGCGAACCATCAGATATCATTCCCATTGCAATACCGGATACAGCTTTCTTGATTTGGATACCTGCATCCATCAAAGCCATAGATCCTGCGCAAACAGTTGCCATTGATGAAGAACCATTGGATTCTAATATATCAGAAACAACACGAAGGGTATATGGTAATTCTGAAGGAAGCACTTGCTTGAGCGATCTTCCAGCAAGATTGGCGTGCCCCACTTCTCTTCTGCCCGGGCCTCTCATTGGCTTCGTTTCACCAACTGATAAAGCCGGAAAATTATAGTGTAAGATAAACTTTTCAAATCCTGTTGACACGGCAGTGTCGACCATAGCCGCATCTAACTTAGTCCCTAATGTGACCGAAGTCAAGGATTGTGTCTCGCCTCTATTAAATATGGCTGAACCATGAGCTGAAGGCAGATAATCAATTTCCGTCCATATAGATCTCACTTCATCTAATGCCCGGCCGTCAAGACGGATTTTATCAGACAATACCATTTCCCTGATTAATTCCTTCTTAAGTTTATTGAAACTCTCACTAACAGAACCACCATTCTCTTCAATCCACTCCTCATCTTTAGTCTCCTCCATATGTGCTTTCAGTGCTTCTTTGATGGCGGTAAAACCATTTTTGCGCATAAACTTATCTAGTTTACCTTTAGCTACTTCCAGGATTTTATCAGATGCGAAATCAGCTACAAATGTTTTAGCTTCGATGTTTTCTTCTGGTAAAACAACTTCTCTCTTTATCAATGCCTTATCACCAACTTTACCGGCTAAGACAAGTTGTGCTTCGCATTGAACTTTAATTGCATCATGCCCGATTTTAATAGCTTCTATTAATTCAGATTCATCACATTCTTTTGCCTCGCCTTCAACCATCATGACATTATCCAATGTTGCAGCAACAATAACATCAAGTGTGGCATCCGCTAACTGGCTAACCAGTGGATTAACAATATAGTCATCCCCTACTTTAGCTACCCTTACTTCTGAAATAGGTCCTGCAAAAGGTATATCCGATACTGATAATGCTGTAGAGGCAGCCAATGCTGCATATGTATCAGGTTTAATATCTGCGTCTGATGAAATCAGATTAATAATGACTTGGGTATCAGTCATATATCCATCAGGAAATAAAGGTCTTAGAGGTCTGTCGATCAATCTGCATATAAGCACTTCATGATCCGATAATCTGGTTTCTCTTCTGAAAAAGTTACCCGGTATTCTGCCTGCAGAGGCATATTTTTCTTGATAATCTACTGAAAGGGGAAAGAAGCTTTGTCCTTCTCGCGCTTCATAATTTGAAACGACAGAAGCAAAAATCATCATCTTGCCAACTTTTACTACGCAAGATCCGTGCGCCTGAGTGGCTAATTTGCCAGTCTCAAGAGTTACTTCTTCTCCTGTAGGAAGGGTAAAAGAAGTAGAAATAGGTGTTTGTAAACCCATAATTAAGTTTGTTTAAAAGGCGCATAAATTCTTTGTCTCACGCCTCATTGTTTAGCTTTATAAATAATTTTTCTACAATGAATACTGTACATCAGTATCCCATGTACTCTTTAGCACAGGTAGTTTTTTTTTTAAATGGAGCCTTATAACACATTGATATTCAGAACGGAGTTCGGCAACATTACTTTCTGATGCCTAACTGCTCGATCAAGTCTCTGTATTTCTGGATGTCTTTAGAAGCCAGATAAGTCAGGAGACGCTTTCTCTTACCGACTAACGTAAGAAGAGATCTCCTGCAAGAGTGATCTTTCTTATTTTCACGAAGGTGTTGGGAGAGTGCATTAATTCGAAATGTGAAGAGCGCTACTTGTCCTTCTACGGACCCAGTATTTTTGGCATCTCCACCGTGTTGAGCAAAAATTTCTTCTTTTTTCTCTGTAGTTAAATAAACCGCCATAATTTTAATTTATACCAAAGGTCGATTACGTAAATCTGTTTTAGCGCCGCAAAGATAATATTTTCTCCATAATGGTTATATAATAGTTTAGAAGGCGAAAAAAAAGCAATAGGCAACTCATATTTAGAGCAGCGAAGGTAGTAACATTTACATATTTAATGTACGCCCACAGGTTATCATAAGAGATGATTTTGTTGGGTGCACTATACTACGCGATTTTTTTGATTGGCACCCTTAACAACACACATTGGATGAATTCTCAAAGGTCATTTTTACATAGAACAGTCCATTAACTCAATTTCTATCAAAGCACAGGCTACTTAATCTTATTTATCTTGATTCATTTTGACCAATTTAGCATCAATTAATTTAATTCATCACCCTATCAATAAATATATTCAACCAAAAAACCACAATTTTTCTAAAGTATCAGAAGATTACTGAGATATTCGCATTTTTCACTTATTATTGGTTCGGAGATGCAATTAAGAAATTTCTGACAGTAGGTACCCGGCGCAATCTATATTTTCTTTTCAGAAAATGTCCATTAGAAATATAATAATCGCGGCAGGTGCGCCTTAGAGATTGAGCATTTTGTTGGGCAGAGTATAAGTTGATTATGTACGTCAAAGTTCAAAAGAAAATAAATTTTGAAGAAGGTCAGGATCATCATCCTTATATCCTTCTAAGTACAGAGGGAGAAGAATTAAACCTGCTGATCGCTCAATCTAATTATCAAGCTCAATCCACTTTGAATAAAGACCAGGAAGTATTCTTGTGCTTCACTAACTACGATGACTGGCCAGAAAAAGAAATAGAAGAGGTTACAACAAGTATTCCTGCTGATCAATGGATCAAATTGACTCCTGACCCAAAAGAGTTAAATGAAGTGAAAATAATTATTCAAAAAATTAGAAATCGGCTTGATACCAACGAGCCTAAAATATTCAAATACACTTTAGTTTATCTTTTACTTAAACTGAAATGGATGTACATTTTCAAACGACTACGTGTAAGAGCCGATGGCCTGATATCTGAAAAAATGATCAGTCTACTGCATCATATGAAATTGAATCACACCAAGAACAGGTCTGTAAATTACTATGCCAAATCAATAAGTGTATCTGATAATTACTTGGGAGAGCTTTGCAGGAACGAAATCAATTTGACCTATCGTGAAATTTCAAGTCTATTACTCACCATCAGGATTCTCGATTTATTTTATGTATCGAAAATGAACTTCAGCGAGATTACAGATCATCTAGGATTTGCAGACCAGGCTCACTTCAGTAACTTTTTCAAAAAAGAAATGAATGTCACTCCTTCACAATTCAGAAGAGGAGTCTTGATATAGAAATTGATATAATCATACAACTGCAGTTTCAATTCTCCAAAAATACAAATTAGAAACTTCGAACTGTTATTCAATTTTTTTTAGATAGTTCACTATGGGCTTACAAGAATCTCACGCTGTTCGAAGTTTGCAACTTCGGACCAATATTTCAATTGTTCAGATAGTCTAGAACCGACTTGCAAGAGCCTCATTTTACAAAAGATAAATTCATCTAAATTTAAACATTTTTGCTGGCTCGAGTCTCCGTACTTCTAGCATAACTAGTGCGTCTTCAGACTATATAATAAAGCTTAAATACAAATATTTTACTTTGCTGTTCGACGCTTGCTATCTCAAGTTTTTATAATCTTTCTTACTTTCCAATTCCTATGCTGGTACGAATCTCCGGTCTTCTATCATTATCTTTTCGTCTCCAGACGAAAGAGCAAAGCCATAATGCAAGTCTTTAACTTCTCTATTCGACGACTGCAATTTCAAATTTTTATATTCTTTCTAACTTCTCAATTCCAAAGAAGGCAAATAGCCAGACAACCTATGTTCATAACAGTCCGAGTTTTCAAAGTGCTTTATTCACCAAAAAAATAAATAGAACCGCTGGTACGAGTCTCAGACTCGTACTATAACCTGTTCGTCTCCTGACGAGAGAGCAAAGCTAAAATGCTATATTTTTACTACACTATTAAGAGCTACTTCAATCCCATCCCACTACCCTTCCTCCACTTCAATCTCCTTAGCTTCATCCCACAACACATCCATTTCCGTAAGGGTCATTTCCGTCAAGGGACGGTCGGAAGTATTTTCAATATATTCTATCCTGCTTTTGAATTTTCGATTCGTCAGGTCCAGGGCACGATTGGCATCGATGCCCGTAAACCTTGCGTAATTAATCAACGCAAACAATAGGTCTCCAAATTCTTCTGTTTTACGTTCTTCATTATCCGCACTTAAGGTCTCTTTGAATTCACCCATCTCCTCCTCTACTTTCTCCCAAACCTGGTCGGCCCGATCCCACTCAAATCCAACCTGCCCTGCTTTTTCCTGCATGCGCTGGGCCTTAATTAATGCTGGCATTGCATTTGGGACACCTTCCAGTACACTCTTTTTCCCTTCAGACATTTTGATCCGCTCCCAGTTTTTCTTTACTTCTTCTTCATCTTCCACATTGATATCACCATAAATATGAGGATGACGACGGACTAACTTGTCACAGACCGAATTAAGCGCATCTTTTATATCAAATGCTCCTTGTTCATCTCCGATCTTAGCGTAGAAGACCATATGGAGCATAATGTCACCGATTTCTTCTTTAACATTCTTCAGATCGCCGGACTCAATGGCATCAACTAATTCATAGGTCTCTTCAACGGTAAGGGATGAAAGACTTTGCATGGTTTGTACTCGATCCCAGGGACATTCTGCCCTCAATTCGTCCATGATTTTTAAAAGTCTCCCGAAAGCGTCAATTCTATCTTGTAATGGCAACTTAATTGAGTTTTGTCCGTTCAGAAAACAAAAGTAAACTAATCGCTCGTACGATCGCTATTTTGAGCATATAAGGATACTTTTGTAGCCATAAGAAATACGCTATGACATCATTCTTAACTACCCTACTTATCATATTTGCTGTCTTCGGAATATCTTTCCTTCTTATCAATATCAGACACATTGTTACCGGCAACGAATTCAGAGGTACTTGTGCCACTAATAATCCTATGCTTAAAAATGAAATAGGAGAATGCGGTATGTGTGGTAAAAAACCGGAAGAGGAATGTAAAATGCCGGATGTGGCAAAAGCATAATTTATATAAAGACTTACAATGACCAGAACATTTTATTTATTCCTGCTTCTTATTCTGGGTTTCGTATCGCTAGGTTTTGCCCAAAAACCGGCCGCATATGATGCCGTAGATATTTATAATAAAGTCCAGAAACTTGATGTCCTCGGTTCGGTTCTTTATATAGCAGCACATCCTGATGATGAAAATACACGGCTGATCTCATATTTTGCAAATGAGAAAAAGGTTCGTACCGCTTATCTATCACTTACGCGGGGTGATGGGGGCCAAAATCTTATCGGCACTGAAATCTGGGAAAAATTGGGCCTCATCCGAACAAATGAATTACTCATGGCAAGGAGTGTAGATGGTGGTCATCAGTATTTCAGTCGTGCTAATGATTTTGGGTATTCCAAACATCCCGATGAGACATTGGCCTTCTGGAACAAAGATGAAGTCATGCATGATATCATCAAAGTGATCAGAGAATTCAAACCAGATATTATTGTAAATAGATTTGATCCCAGGAGAGCAGGTCAGACTCATGGTCATCATACAAGTTCAGCTATATTATCAGTCGAAGCATTTGATCTTGCCGGAGACCCTGAATATCTTGCTGAGCGATTATCTCATCTCAGTCCGTGGCAACCTGAGCGTGAATTCTGGAATACCGGATGGTGGTTCTACGGAGGTCGTGAAAATTTTGAAAATGCCGATAAAAGTAATTTACTCAGTGTAGACGCTGGTGTATATTATCCCATGTTGGGTACTTCCAATACGGAAATCGCAGCGAGAAGCAGAACTATGCACAAAAGCCAGGGATTTGGTTCTACCGGTTCGCGTGGATCAGAACTGGAATATCTCGAACTTATAAAAGGTAGCGCCCCTCTAAATAATGAAGATCCCCTTAGTGGTATCGATCTTACCTGGAACCGGGTGACTGATGGCGCTATAGTATCTCAAAAAATTAATAAACTACTCACTAACTTCAACTACACCGATCCATCGAAAAATGTACCGCAACTCATCGATATCTACAGATCAGTAGAGCAAACTGGAGATGCTCATTGGCGGGATATTAA
Source organism: Saprospiraceae bacterium (assembly GCA_029262975.1). Classification (GTDB taxonomy): domain Bacteria; phylum Bacteroidota; class Bacteroidia; order Chitinophagales; family Saprospiraceae; genus JAJRXG01. The sequence continues at coordinate 4,823 of JAJCYJ010000444.1, read as the reverse complement.
ATTAGCAGAAATAAAAGAAATATTACTGGCATCTACCGGGCTCTATCTTGAAGCCACAAGCCAGGTACCCGATGCTGTACCGGGCGATGTTGTAGGAATTGAATTAGAATTGATCAACCGTTCACATGCAAAGATTACGGCTAAGAGTGCCCAATTATCCGGTGGAAACAAGGCTCTTGAGATAAATGCCTCACTCATACCCAATGAGCGTAAAAATATCGATACTGAATTATCTATAACAGAAGATACACCTTATTCTAATCCTTATTGGTTGGACAAAAAAGGAAGTATCGGCATGTATCATGTTGCCAATGAAAATCTAATCGGTCAACCGATCTCTTCAGCAGCTTATGAGGTAACGTTTAATATGGATGTTGAAGGGTTGGCGTTATCAGTAACCAAGGATTTAGTCTTTAAGAGAAATGACCCTGTCGATGGAGAAATGTATTCGCCATTCTATATAAAACCACAAGCTTCGGTCAGTTTTTCTGATCCAATCTATATTTTTTCTGATCGGGAACCCAAGCAGATTCCAGTCATTGTGAAGGCATTTAAAGATAATTTTAAAGGGGTGTTGTCTTTGAAGCATCCGGCAAGCTGGATTGTCAATCCTAAAGTTGTAGATATTGAGATCGAAAAGAAAGGGCAGGAAAAAGTGATTTATTTTACAATTAAAGGACCTGTGCTCGCCGAATCTTCAGAATTTTCAATTCAAATGTTGGCAGAAGATGGCACTGTCCTGAACCAATCTGTGACAGATATTAAATATGACCATATTCCCGACCAGGTATTGGTGAATTCCGCCACTGCAAAGTTTGAGCGATTAAGCATAGATATAAAAGGAGAAAATATAGCTTATCTGCAGGGTGCAGGAGATGATATCCCTCAGAATCTACGTCAGATAGGATATCATGTCACTGAGATAGATGTTGCCGATGTAACATCTGAAAACTTGAAAAAATATGATGCCCTCGTTATGGGTATCCGGGCATATAACACGAAGAAAGAATTACTCTTGAAGAAAGATGCCCTGATGGATTATATGAATAAGGGAGGCACTGTGATCGTACAATACAACACCAGTCGCGGGATAGATGGAAGTGCCATTGCTCCTTACCCTATGGAGCTGTCCAGGGATCGCGTTACGGACGAACTGGCGAAAATCTCATTTGTTGATCCCAATCATGAAGTGTTGAACTATCCTAATAAAATATCCAGCAGAGACTTTGAAGGATGGGTACAGGAACGTGGATTATATTTTCCCGACACCTGGGATGAACGATATGCAGCACCTCTTGCATGTAATGACGCAGGAGAACCCTCAAGACAGGGAGGCCTGCTAATTGGCAAAGTCGGAGAAGGACATTTTATCTATACCGGGTATTCGTGGTTCAGACAATTACCTGCCGGAGTTTCAGGTGCTTTTCGATTGTTCGCGAACATGTTGTCCATTGGAAAAAATGAAATAGCCGGTTCTACTAATAACACGGGCAGCAATGACTAAATGGAATAAAAGATATACCGGAATCCTCCTGGCAAATGTCGTTTATATACTCATTTTCTATTGGCTACTTCGCACCTTTCAAGTAACATAAATACGGATGTCGAATATTGACTGGATAGTGCTGTTACTTACCCTGGCGATTATTGTCGCTTATGGTATGTGGCGCACGCGATCGCAAAAGAATTTAGACAATTACTTACTGGCCAGTAAAAGTGCCAAGTGGTGGACGGTTGGTCTCTCGGTTATGGCTACCCAGGCATCCGCAATTACCTTCCTCTCTACTCCCGGGCAGGCATTTGACGACGGTATGAGGTTTGTTCAATTCTATTTTGGCTTGCCGATCGCTATGGTTATTATCTGTATTACATTTATCCCAATCTACAGCAAGTTAAAAGTCTATACGGCCTACGAATATCTCGAAGGAAGATTTGATCTCAATACGCGTCTGTTCACAGCTTTTTTATTCTTATTGCAAAGGGGCCTGGCTGCAGGAATTACCATATATGCACCAGCCATTGTGCTCTCTACAGTATTAGGTGTAAGTCTTGGCTCTATGGTTCTGTTGATAGGTGGACTTGTCATTTTATATACTGTATCTGGTGGAACAGAAGCCGTCAATATCACCCAGAAATATCAGATGATGATCATTTTCTTGGGTTTGTTTATTGCTTTTGGTGTCATCATGCACAGCTTACCAGAAGACATTAATTTTACGAATGCCCTGGATATTGCCGGTGCATCGGGAAAAATGAATGTTCTTGATTTCAGTTTTGATCTGGAAGACAGGTATACTTTCTGGACGGGAATCATTGGAGGTAGTTTTTTGGCGCTTTCTTATTTTGGTACCGATCAAAGCCAGGTTCAGCGATATCTTACAGGAGCATCCGTCGCCCAGTCAAGATATGGCCTGCTCTTTAATGCACTTCTAAAAGTGCCCATGCAGTTCTTTATTTTATTGGTAGGCGTTATGGTCTTCGTATTCTATCAATTCAACTCTTCTCCAATCTTTTTTAATAAACCCGTTAAAGAAAAGATGTACACGAGTGTGGCGGCTGAATCATTTAAAGATTTAGAGAATCAACTGGTTACGATCGAGCTCAGGAAGACAGATCTTTTCAGAGACTATGTAGCCACTTCAGATCCAAATGCCAGCAGTGAGATTCAGGATCTCCTGGTACAGGAACGCCAACTTCGGGCAGATGCTAAAGTTATCGTCAGTGAAACATTTCCGGATGCAGAAACCAATGACAAGGATTTTGTTTTTATCCATTTCATACTCGACCACTTGCCAAGAGGGTTGATCGGGTTGCTCTTAGCTGTCTTTTTCTGTGCAGCTATGTCCTCCACGGCTTCTGAACTTAATGCCTTGGCATCTACTTCACTGGTTGATTTTTACAAGAGGCTATTTAAGAAGAATGAATCAGAAGAGCACTATGTCTCGGCAGCAAAGATGCTCACCGTAGGATGGGGTCTTGTCGCTATATCCTTTGCTTCGATTGCTTCTCTTTTTGAAAATCTAATTCAATTTGTCAACATAATAGGATCGCTCTTCTATGGAACAATATTGGGTATTTTTTTAGCAGCATTTTATGTTAAGAAAATATCTGGAAGGAGTGTTTTAATTGCTGCATTGATAACGGAGATCTTAGTATTTATCATTTACAAAATGGAGGTGGTCGCCTTTTTATGGTTGAATCTGATCGGATGTGTTCTTGTGCTTGTTATTGCCCTGTTCGTCGAGATGATACTTCCCAAGAAAGTGGATACTAGTCTATAGAATATTCAGTATAAGCAACGTGTTTTGATCTCTTATTGCCTACGCAGAACCGACAAATGTCTATTGGGCAAAAAAAATTACAGATATTTAACCTGGATTATGCATTAGGTTTTCGTGATGAGAGTTGAAAGAGCAAAAAAAGAGCCAAACACTCGCAAGCGATTCGCTTGTTCTCACAAGCTCTTACGGTGATTTTGACTCATGAGAGAATGATTCATGACTTGCATGATAGAGACATGGCGATGTCTCTAAATGAACGAACCACTGGTGGGCGTTTTGAATGCCCACCATTATGGTGAGAATCAAAATCGACGGACGTGCCTGATTTTGCAGCTATTTCAGCTCGTAATACCTGCCAGTCCGCAGGCTGGGACATTCCAATGCATAATCCAGGTTTAAACCTGTTCATAAATCAAGAATAATTATTAAATGGATAAGAAACTGAAAGTACTGGTGGCAGGATGTGGTAATATGGGCACCTCTCATGCACGTGCCTACCACAAAATGGATGAATTTGAAATAGTGGGGCTCGTCAGCAGAGGGGCTGCAAGCAGAGAAGCATTGTCGGCAGCATTAGGGGGATATCCTTGTTTTGGATCATTTGAAGAGGCATTAGGAGAAACGAAACCTGACGTAGTCTCGATTAATACATATCCGGACACTCATGCCAAATATGTAAGAATGAGTCTTGAAAGTGGTGCTCATGTATTTGTTGAAAAACCCCTGGCGAATACAGTGGAAGAATCGCAGGAACTGGTTGATCTTGCAATTGCAAAAGGAAAAAAGATGGTTATTGGCTATATCCTTCGGGTCCATCCAGCCTGGTCAAAATTTATTGAAATTGCACAAGGACTGGGCAAACCCCTCGTGATGCGCATGAACCTCAATCAACAGAGCAGCGGAGCACAGTGGGCGACTCATAAACAATTAATGAACTCAATGTCCCCTATAGTGGATTGTGGTGTTCACTATGTCGATGTGATGTGCCTGATGACAGGTGCCAATCCTATTCGTGTAAGTGGCATAGGAGCGCGTTTAACGGACGAGGTAGCAGATGATATGTATAACTATGGTCATCTGCAAGTGACATTTGACGACGGGTCTGTAGGTTGGTATGAAGCCGGTTGGGGGCCGATGATGAGTGAGACGGCCTTCTTTGTAAAAGATGTGATTGGTCCTAAGGGATGTGTGAGTATCATTGATAAGGATAAGGGAGCATCAGATGATGTGGATAGTCATTCCAAGACTGGGGGCTTATTGGTTCATCATAGTGCTACAGATGACAATGGAACATTTACAAAGGCTGATCAAGTTGTTGACACCTCAGATGAGCCAACACATGACGAGCTTTGCTTCCTGGAACAACAATATCTATTAAAAGCTATTACTGAAGACATGGATTTGGGCGATCATATGCGGGATGCTGTGAATAGTCTGAAGATTGTTTTAGCTGCAGATCGATCATTTAAGACAGGCAAGACGGTTGAGATATGTAATGATTTTTAATTGAATGGCACTTATTTCTGAACCTTGATTTTCTTG
>JAJCYJ010000443.1 GCA_029262975.1 Saprospiraceae bacterium | reverse complement strand
AACTCCGCTCACCAGATGTGATGAGGGTTTCAAAGTAATTTACAACAATGAGACTGAAAAGTATTCCTGCGTCACAGAAGATACTGCAGCCAAATGGATACAGCAGGGAATTGCGGAATTTCCAAATCCCGAGGAATACATTATGAAAAGCATCGAGAGAAAAGAAGCATCTTTGGAGATTGAGGAAATCAATCTGCAGATAAGGGAGATGCAAAACAAATTGGAAGACGATATGATGGCACTAAAGAAGCAATATGACACAAGATATGATGAACTGCAATCCGAATCAAAGGAAACAGAAAAGAAAATACTGAAAGATTACAACGATTCAGAGACATCAAAGGATGATCTGAGCAGGATGATCAACTACATCAGGGAACAGTACGAGTCTGACAAGGAAGATGTGCTAAAGGACAAGATAAAAGACATAAAGAAACTTGAAGGAGAGCACAAGAGCAGGATGATTCAGTTTGCACAGAATTATGATGATCATACGTACATCAGGGTAGTCCAAAACTCTGGAAGTACTTGGTATGAAGCAGTAGCAAGGGAATAGTTTTCAGACCCATGTGCAAGTTATTTGTAAAAAAGAAAAAAGAAATCAATCAGACTCTTGCAGTATGAGCGATTCTGCGATTCTGATCATTTCTTCCTGAGTGATGCCTGCCCTGATTTGATGTCTTACTCCGTCATCCAAAAACACCTGCAGCTTGTTGTAGGACTGCACCGTTCCGTCTACGGTTGCGCTTTCTTGTGTCAGTACCGCGGGTTCATTCAGAATCGTCAAGATGATGGCACGCGGATGCTCTGCCTTTTCCTTTGCCTTTGCATGCTTGTCATAATCAGGATTTGCAGTCCAGCTGTTTAGAACATACTCGTCATAGTAATCAACTGAGATTCCGCCGTCTGCAAAGAACTCGAATTGAAGATTGCCTTCAAAATTTCCGTCATATTTTTCCCGCAAAAAGTCATTCATGTATGTCATGTGGACATATGCGTTCATGTTGTGGATTCCGCACTCGAAGGAATACCCGTCTGGAAGATACGATGGAAATTTTGGATGTGCATTAACCTGGGAATACAGTGATCTCACTTCTGTCTCGGTCATGCATCTAGGATAGTTTTTTACGGTTATCTTGCCATGTATGTTTCCTGGCTGTATCTCATAGTTGAACTGGGTATCGTGTAACTGACGAGTTCCATCATTCAGATTCCATGTCCTCAGCATGTATGACCAGGATTGCCCTGCAGGTATGGCCATCTCATCAAATGACATTCCTTTGTTTCGTATTGCCTCATCCTGCCTTGACAGTGCAATGTCATGGTCCAGATTGTTTGCAAATAACACCGTAGCGTTGAATGTAGAGTATACAATGGCATCAGGATTTTGAATCACTGTCATTCCAAGATTATTTTCTGTAATGTTGAGAATCACAAAGTTTTCCCAGTTTGGATATAGAGGCTCAAAATGAAACGACAACCTATACTGATGACCCTGATAGTTGATGTCACATTCAAAAGAGTATGATTCATCATCAAGATGTTGGATGTTTTGGTTTGTGGGTTTTTCTATAAGTTTGAACGAGTCATATTCATTTAGAAAATCAAGTGCATCTCTTGGATGAATTGGTTCGCCATACCCATCAAAATAACTTACATCCTCAAAGAAGAAATGTCCTTTTCGGTACTCCTCACTCTGTTCAAGAGTTTTAGTTTCTTTTACTGCATCCCTCATTGCTTGCTTTACTTCATCAGGAAATTCCTCATACTCTGCATCTGTTACATCATAGCATACCTTGTCTGGAAACTTTTCCATCGCAACATGGGCTGAAACATCAACGTTTCTTGTGGCCAGACTGTCAGATTCCACATCATATGGAAAACTACTGTCATCAGTTTTGTACTCTGTAGACATTCCGACAATTGTAACGGCAAGTACTGCTGTAACAACGATTATTCCAACAATTATCAAAAGCCTAGTTTTCATTTTCTCTTTATCCTGCGGTCGGCATAATCGGCCCACTGAATTCTATTGTGATTTTTACATCAAATGGTATCATTTTGGCATATCTTTTCATTAAGAACGAATATGCATCAGGATTTTCTTCCAAGTATTTTTTATCAACATCAATTCCTAGAGAATTTTCTGCATTCCCAATCCCCAATCCAATTATTGGATAGTTCACACGATCTTGTTTTACAATGGCTCTTGCAATCTCTAGTTTTGTATGATGTGGAAGCAAATCTGTATCATCAGAAACCAGAGCCAGTCTTCCATGACCTCTGTCATCTGAATTCTTTACAAAATACTCGTAAAATCCAGTATGGTTGAATGTGATTTGTTTTTGCATTTTTGGCTCTATTGAGTCAATTACCCACTTGTTCTCTTTTTCATAAACCGTGGCAGGGAAATTGGATTCATTGATCCAAGTTACAGTATTATTTTTTTCTAGGAAAATAACTGATGTGGATGGGAGTGGGATAGTTCTTATCTGATTTGGAGAATGTATAGAATAAATCAAAATGGTATTTTGATCCAGATAACTAATGTCTGGAAAGCACTCATTTCCTCGTTGAATGAAATTTTTTCCACACAAAAGAGGTTTTGAACCAGATTCAAATTCTAATGTGATAAGACCGTATGCGATAACCAAAACAGTAACGACAACAAATATGCCGATAATCATCAAAAGCCTAGTCTTCATTTTCTATTCTCAATTAACTCCAATAATTCATCAGGAAGACTGCCAAATTTCAATTCATATTTTTTCAAGTATTCATGAATCTCTGATGCATCAGTATTACCTGATTCATGATGTCTCGCAATGTTGTTCAACAGTCCCAACCTATTCAGTTCTGAAACCAACCCATAAGACTCATCTTCACCCGTGGCGGATGCCATTTTCTGATGGAGTTTGTATGATTCATCGGATATTTTTAACTGATAGTCTCGAATTGCCTGATGCCATGGTTCAAATTTGATATCGCAAAATTCAGTACTTTCGAGACTGGACATTATCTCTGACTTTATTCTTGTGGAGATGTGTTCGTCACTTCTCACATCTTTGCAAAGTAGAAAATATGACCATTTCATATTATCAGTACATGAATCCAGATGAAAGTCCGTCGATGCTGTAAATGATCCATCATCGGATGTCGCAATAAGATCATAGTGAACCAATCCCATACGATATCTTTCATCGGAAATGTCTATCATTAATTGATGCTGAGAATATTTTCCTACAAACATTTGAAACATCTCAGACTGTCGAATCTTTTGCAGATGTGTGGGAATCCTTTCCGGAATGTTGCATGTTGTGATCGGTTCCGTGCCGGCCATTGGTTTTATCTCGGATTTGTCTCTGAATGGATAGTTCCAACCTTCAGCAACATATGCATCAGAAATATTCACTCCGAGTATTTTTGATGCAATCTCTTTTTGTTTTTCTTTCATCAGGATCAGATGTCTTTCAGATTTTTCCTGATTGTTGTTTTTTTGATGAATGACC
>JAJCYJ010000442.1 GCA_029262975.1 Saprospiraceae bacterium | reverse complement strand
GATTATTTTGATAGTATTGGTGTTGATCTGATAAAGGCTTATGAAATGCTGACACCAGAACAATTTGAAGCAATTGTAGCACGAGCTGCATCTAAAGAGTTGAGTGTAACAGGACATGTGCCCTTAAGTATGGATGTCATTACAGCTTCGAATAAAGGTATGCGAAGTATGGAGCATTTGCGCAATTTGGAATTATCCTGTGCGGCTAATTCCGAGGAATTACTAATACAAAGAAAAGTGCTGCTGGCTGCGGGAAAAAGTACTCCTGGAGGTGTACTTCGCTCCAGTATTCATCAAGCTCAAAGACATGATGCAATTATGAACCAGGATGAACAAAAGACTTTAGAAGTACTCGACGTGCTTTTTAAAAATCAAACCTGGCAGATTCCTACGCTTGCACTCAGTACCGGGGCCACAAGGAGACCCTTCACTGCTCAGGCATGGAAAGACGATTTTAAATATTTACCACCCGCTGTAGAGAAAATATGGAGGAGTGGGGTAGCGCAATATGAAGATAGTGAAGTGAGTGATAGAGATAAAAGGTATAAGGATTGGGCATTCCAAATGATCAATCGAATTAATGAAAAAGAGATTGGTATTATGGCGGGTACAGATTGCCCGATCTTCTTTTTGACTCCTGGCCGAAGCCTTCATGAGGAATTAAAAGTATTAGTCGAAGCGGGTCTTACACCACTTGAAGCAATTGAAGCTGCTACTTTGAAGCCCGCTCAATATTTTAAATTAGAAAATCAACTTGGGCTGGTACAAGAAGAGATGTTGGCTGATTTAATCATATTGAATTCTAATCCTCTTGATGACATTCAAAATACACTGGATATTAATGCTGTGATTAAAAATGGCGTACTCTATAATAGAGAAAAGTTGGACCTAATGTTGATGCAATTAGAAAAGGGATTGTAATCTAAAACATATTAAATATTCCAGGTTTGCTAAACTTCAAAAGTTTAGTAAACATTTCATTCTGGTTCTTCACTAACAGTAACAGCGATTTTAGAATCCGCAGTCCCATAGTATAAAAACCATTTATTTTTAAAATAAACAAGGCCCTCGACAAAACACACTTCATTAACTTCACCTACTCTTTCATAGTCTTTGTCAGGGTGGATAAAATGTGTGTCTGTTCTATCCAATAATTTGAACGGATTTTCCAGATCGTATAAGGCCTGTCCGGCTGCGTATGTGAATTTTGGAAGTGCAGGATCATTATAATTAGCAGCATTGCTGGCATTGTAAATTAATAAGATGCCTTCATCTCTAATCAGCGCATAAGGGCCAGGTTCGACTAACCTGCTATCAAAATATCCTTTTCGAGGATGAAGAACGGACACCATCCTACCGTTTTCTCCATCTTCAGCTACTTCCCAATGAATCAAATCTTCTGAAGTAGCAATATATAAATCAGTATCTCCAAAATACATCCAGTATTTTCCATTTATACGAGTGGCAATTATTCGTGAACCTTCTTTTCGGGAGACAATCGCCCCTGCCTTAGACCATGTATCTCGGTATTTGTCCTGACTAAGAACAAGGCCATGTTTGGTCCATGATACTAAATCTTTAGAAGTAGCCAGACATAGTCTTGCAGTTTGACCATCATAAGAAGTATATGTCATGACATATGTACCCTCTTCAGATTCTACAATCCTGGGATCTTCGACGCCTCCGGGCCATTCAAATATTTTCATATCATCATTTTCCGGAAAAAATACCGGTGCCGCTTGTTTTTCGAAATGAATACCATCTTTACTCACAGCCAAACCAAGCCGGGAGGTCATAAAGTTGTCCTGGGCTCGATAGATCATGTAGACCAGATCATCTTTTACAACAGCAGTTGGATTTAGGACATTGCGTTCTTCCCAGTTTAGAATTTGCTCTCTGACAGGGCACTCAAATGAAAGAATATTATCAGGGGCCATTATTGGGTTGTCTTCATCAGCTTTAACAAAACCGTCAAGGGTCCAATTTAAACTTTCAGTGTTCGCATGTTTAGTCTTGTTATCGACCGAATTACATCCTATCCAATAAATCGTAAATAAAAGGAGCATATATCTCATAAGGGTAAAGATAGTAACATCCTTATCTGTTCATGGTTTTTATTGTGTTACAGCAACATGGCTCAAATCTTCGCTTGCCGATGAGGTAGTTCGTTCATAAGTCTCGTCATAATCTTTTCTTATAGTGCCCAATATCCGGTCCCAGATCAGGAAGTACAGACCAAAATTGCCATGAAACTTGTCGTGATGCAGATTGTGCGCCACAGAAGTATTGACATATTTGCCAAGCCAGTTTTTATGAAAGTTTTTTGGATAAAGCTCAAAACCCAAATGACCATAAACATTATAGATAATTTGAAATAGAAAAAAGTAACTTATTGCATATGCATGGGTAGGAATCGTAAAGGCCAATATTGGGATAATCAAAGCCTCTAATACACCTTCCAGAGGATGGAATGCATAAGCTGTCCAAGGAGAAGGATTTGTTGATTTGTGGTGAACTAAATGTATATGTTTGAATAACACCGGATGATGCATGGCACGATGCATCCAATAAAAGTAGGTATCGTGTATCGCAAACATTAAAAACCACGACAAGATGTAGTAGGGCCATCCATAGTCAGATATATGCTCATAGGAGTTCGTATAATCTTTGGCGTAATAAAAAACAAGCAATGCCATAGTAGCAAAAATGGTAACAGAAATAATCGAATACATGATGTCGCGGGCATAATCAGTTAAAGCAGGCATCTTCTTCTGAACCTTTCTAAACCACATTGGTTTTTTCAGTAAAACGTAAAATAGGACAAATGCTATAGAAGCGAATTTGAAATAATCTGCCACAATACCAGTCGCTTCATTGAGCCAGAAATCTAAAAAGGATAATTCCATAATGATTTTTTTTTGATGAGTAATTATTCAGATTACGTAAATGTATACTGGACTTTGATACAGGTCGTCCGAATAAATGCGATTGGTGTTAGTTGTACTGATAGATGAAGTGCGAATAGATTAAATTGAGAACTTCGGACTATGTTGACCTCTTTGAACCAGGGTGTTTCGAGGCTAGAGTGTCTTTTTGAATTCCGAAGGAGTCTTTTTTGTTAATTTCTTAAATACGCTGTTGAAAGTGGACTTGGACTTGAATCCGGATTCTAAGGCCAGTCCCATCAGACTATAGTGTGACAAGTTCGGATTTGTCATATTACTGATGACTTCGTTCACTCTGTATTCATTGATAAAACTGAAAAAGTTCTGCCTTCGTTTTTGATTGATTATCTGAGATAAATATCCATTGCTCAGACCTGTCAATTCAGATAGCATAGACATATTGAGATTGGGATCTCGAAAAATTTTCTCAACTTCAAGAAGTTCCAAGATCTTTTGGTAGTGTTCATCAGTTTTGGCTGACAACTCTGAAGTAGAAACTTGTTTGATATTGTTAACTGATATAGCAAAAATCGGAGTGTCCAGTAATTCCTGCCTGATGATCATAGAATATCCGATCCAATAAATGAGAAATGAGAGCGCAACCCATAAGAAATAAGAAAGCGAGTCGACATCGTACATACTGGTATCGTAGTCACCTATAGTCGTAATAGTCCAGATGAAACATACAAAGAGTCCACCTATAATCGTCTTTCTGAGCCAGTTCAGGCTTCTATCTTCTACTTCCGAATAGTTGTCATATAATTTCTTTTCGTATTCTTTCAACTGATAGATTGCAAATATATTGATCACGGTAGTGCACAAGACTGCGACTGTTTCTATTATGTTGTAAACAAAATAAAAGTGCTCATCTTCTTCGCTGGAATAGATGTGTCCGTTGTGATATTGCACAAATCTAACAAGGTAATAACCGAGCTCAAGAAAAACAGGCAGTAAGAATAACAATTCCAGCTTCTGAACTTTATGATTTGGGTTGATTAAGTACTTTATAAAAAAGTATAAGCTGAAGGGAATGAGACTAAATGGAAAGTATAAAAAGTATTTTAGGGTAACCAGGCCATCTCTCAAGGCAATATCCTCAAGCGTACCCATCAAATTTATTACTGCAAACGTAAAGAGTAAAAGGGCGAAGAAAATATTTGATTTTTTTCTTAGTCTCTTAGCAGTGACGAGAATAAATGCCAGAATCAATCCCTGGAATGTTCCAAACAGCATTATTACATTAATAATACTTAGATCGTAGCTGGTCATATATTATGATGATGTTATAATTGGAACAAATAAGTTTGTTAAGTAAGGTCTTGTTTATTCGCCTGAATGTGATCAATTCTTTCAATTGTAGCGAAAGATAAGGACATATATCTGACTATCTTATTTTTGACCTTAGATAGTTTACAAGTAATGAAAAGGTAACGTTATCAAGTACTATAAATAAAAATGAAAGGCTTGCCGATACAAGCCTTTCACTAAACTGAAATTAATCGCTTTCACTACTCGATTAATTAATTATATGCGTCTATTTCTGAAATGTAATAGGTAATATATATACCTTGTTAGCTTCCAAATCTCGATTCTCAAGTGATTTATAATTGAGGCTTGATTTTAATACCTTATCCACTTCTTTACTATTGGTTCTCAATACAACGATTTCATTAGAAGTGTTGACCATAAAATGAACTTTTACAGTTTCCACATCGAGCGTCTCCATATTAAAATCAATTTTCTGAATAATGGATTCAATTTCACTGATAGCTTTTGAATTAGAAGTGTTCTTATCTAAGTCTGCAGAAAAACCAAAAATAGGAGAGACAAGTGCCAGTGCTAAAACTAAGCCTAAAATATTTTTTCTAAATTTCATGATTAAAAGGTTTTACAAGTGTTAAAATGGTTTTTTTGAATTTTAAAATCAGATCTGATGCAATTTATAAAAGGATCGATTTTATTATTCAATCTTACAACTATAGAACGGGAAAATGTTAGCGAGGGTTACATCAGAAATGATCAGATGTCTTTGATATAGACAAAATGTCATTGATGTCCGATAAACGGTCGTGGGCTTGCTACATACATTAATTATCCAATTTCAGGATCTGATAATGGTCACTTAAATAAAACCAAAAGAAATGTTAAAAGATAAAAAGGTAGACTTTCTAAAAATTGATACGGACCAATTTATGGAAATACATCATTCAAAAAGCATGAAATTTATCCAAACTTTTGATTCAGATGCACAATTGTATTGAGTAGCGAAAAGTGAATTGAAGAGATGAGATGCACGTAACGTATGATATACTGCTATTTCGACTTATATTATGAGAATAGAGCCACATTATGTTGATGAATGTTGATAACATAACAGGTGAAATAAAAGAGGAAATTGGACAAATGGGCTCTATTTCCTCTTTTAAGGTTGCACAACAAAACCAATTATCCCTTACATTCTGGATGCGGTCATTGGCATGGTTAAGCCTTCTACGGATACATTTCCTTTAAAGGTGTTTCCTTCGAATGTCCCAGTTACAGTACACGGAAAACCTTGTACATTCATGGTCCAGGTTATATCATTCCCGTCGATATTAATATCTGCCAGGGGAATTTCGACACCTTCTGATTTAATAGCTCCAGCGTATTCTCCGTCTGGCTGGCTGAGTTCTAAAATTCCTTTGTATGTGATATCTGGTGTGACAACTTCATATTGCCATTTGCCAAGATGCTCACTTGTTATGTCTGAATTAACCACATCTGTTGAAAAGAACAACAAACTTAAAATTGAGACGAGAAAAGTCATAATGATATATTATTAATTAGGTTACAAAACCTCAAAAATGCAAATTTTCATCGGCTTCACAAGTGTGTTTTGAAAAATATGGACTTGTACCGGCTGATTTTCGACTAATACAATTTGAAAGGATGATGCAGAGAGGGCGTAATACAAGGAACCGTAAATTCTGAGTCACCTTTTTTGAAAGGTCAAAAATGTCGCTAACTGATATTGGCTGTGTACTATCAACCAAGGGTTTCCTCCGAGCGGGGGATAGGTTCAACCCTTGGCTACTAACATTTAACACCTCGAGCGTTGTAAATGCGACTCAATGGATGGCATATCTTCTTTTGGGGTAGCCCTGTTCAATCTATTATTGAAATTTCAACCCTGAGCTACTTACCTCTAACAACGCAGGGTTGTAAAGCAAAGAAATAAAATGCACCATGCACTGGGATATCTTGCTGGCTTTATGTAAAAGAAGGAATTAAAACGTTAATCCTATCTTGGAAATATAAAGAATGACGAGCACAACGAATAAAAAGGAATAGATAGACTTATTATGCCTGGCCCAACAATTGGGTAAATAAATATCGAAGTTGTCTTTGGTATCGTCTGAATATTTTCTTGCCAGAATAGTTAATGGGCATATCCATCTTAAGGCTAAAAGTAAAAAGAATTCTGCCACGATGAATCCGATCCCATACCAGAAGAGAGGTCCGACAGTATTCGTTATGACCGCATAAAATAGATAGGCAAGTGTAAGGTTAAAAAAAAGCCACACGATCGTGTGCGTCAACTTAATCAGAATTAGTGGAGTCGGTGTCTTCACATGATTTGTATATGTGGTCAATTTAGTATTGAATATATTTATTTCTAATTAGCATTATAAGCCGACCTATATGATTTATCAAAATGCTCCACGAATTTATCTAAAAATTCAATATTCATAATATTCTCCTGCTGACCCAGTGTATCCAGAGATTTCTGTAGTGTTTCTTTATCTTTTTCAAGAAAGGCTTTAGTGCCACGCACAGAACAATTCCAGGATATGGAACCTTCTAAATATGATTGTTGCATTTCTGAAATAGCATCTTCATAATTATTATTGAAGGCATGAATCTGACCAAGGTACCAATGAAGATTTCTTGCCTCTTTATCAGAAATAGAATTCTTAGTTATGAAATGTGGAATAATGAGATTTATTAATTCATATTGGTTAGCATATTGTCTGAATCCTACAGATGACTGATCAAATTCATCTATGGTAAGATTTATAATACGCTCATATTCGCTTTCACCAATAGATTTTACGATAATGTCTTTATCGCTTTCTTGACATGAATTCAGAATAAATCCCAAGATTACTAAAATTGTATATTGTAAGAGTGTTTGTTTTAAAAGATGCATTGCTTTCTAATTTGATAAATGTAAGATTGAAATCTTCATTTTCAAAAGAGTGAAGAAATACTTAAAGTTAGATGTACTCCTATAATTCCTTGATTTGGATATTTCTAAATTTCACAACGTCGCCATGTCCAAGAAAACCAACGTGTCCTTTATTTCTTAATAATCCGGGATGATTCTTGCCATCCATCGTCCCGTGTTTACTTGCCTCAATTACATCTCCATCTACGATTGTTGTTCCATTTAATGTCACTTTTATGGTCGTGCCTGTCACAACTACTTCTTGACTGTTCCATTCGCCAATGTTCTTTAGATATCCGCGTTTTGCAGAGATGATACCATAGACAGAACCATGATATTGATAATCCTGAAGATCCTTATATTTAGAAGCTGTGTTATCTAATATTTGTAATTCCTAGCCGAGGTATGCTGCATCACCTTCTAATGGCGCATGAATTCCAAGCCCATTATTGGCACCGGGTGTTAATTGAAATTCAAATCGAAATATGAAGTTGTCATATTCTTTTTCGGTAAATAGATTTCCACCACTGCCTCCACCTTCGGGATCAATAACAATCATTCCATCCTGGACCACGTATGATTGTTTGTTTCCAATCCAACCATCGAGATTCTTTCCATTGAATAGATTTGTGAAACCTTGCTCTGTTAAATTTTGATTGAGCGAGCATGATGCCATTGTTACGCATAGGATAGATACGAATATTAGC
>JAJCYJ010000441.1 GCA_029262975.1 Saprospiraceae bacterium | reverse complement strand
TTACTACGTAAATCGCTCACTCATGTTAAGAATCGGGATGACTGATTGATTTCGCCCCACGGGCGAATGATGACAAAGTCATCAAATGAAGGAACCACAAAGTGGGTGGGGCGGCTTGGACCCGATTTAGAAAATTGATCTTGGTTTTAATATTCTTGTAAAAGAATATTAAAAATACATTTGAGCAAGTGGGCTTTCCTGCCTGCCGTGACCGGCAAGGGCAGGCAGGTTTGAATCGTTTTTTGGCCAAGTGATTCATCCCGAAACCTCGGGGCAAAAAATGATTGCCGTCCGGCGAGGACAATATTAAGAGTATTACGTCAACACTATAATATTAAAAATGTTTAACCCACGAATTGAGCGTGTAAATACTTATCCCTAAATAAATATTCAGACCATCAAGGTGAGAATAGCTTTATCGTCTATCTAATTTAAAAAGAAAATCTTGACTTTAAGAATATGTTTATTCCTCGCCGGAAGAACTTCTATTTGCCTCTGCTATGTAGTCCTCGAAAGACATAGACATATATTTCTCCTCTTTAGCAAATGCAAGCTCCTGCATTAATTGTGGCGGCTTCTTATAACCCGGAGAAATCATAATACGAGCAAATGTCTCATCCAATGTGACAAACGCTGGATAACCAAGACGACCATCAAGCAAAGCATATGCCAGCTGATGTACTCCTCTTCTTCCGGATTTTATAAATTCAAATGTCTTCTCGTTGAAAACGATAGCATCTTTTCGTTCTGCATTAAACTTTACAGGATAGAAATTATCATTCAGGTACTTTGCTACTTTAGGATCTGTGAATGTCTCTTTATCCATTTTCTTACACCATCCACACCAGTCTGTATAGAGGTCAATAAATATTTTCTTGGGTTGCGTCTTTGATAGCTCAGCTGCTTCGGCCCACGTATACCATTTTATGCCTTCTACAGGCTCATCAATAGTGGTGTTTTCTACGGATATTTCATTTATAATGGAAACATCGGCAATCAAAGGGTTCGACATATTAAATAATGTCGTAATGTATAATACTAAGAATGTCATGACTTAATTGTTAGGGTAACCGCCTCAAAGATAACACGGATCGATGATATTCGCCAATTTATTCATATAAGAAGGTGTTAAGAATTACTTTCTGTTGGTCATTTTGTTAAAGAAAAGACATTCTTCTTAACAAAGGCTTTCAAAAAGGACCAAAACGGAAGGGTTTTGAATAACCTCATTTCTTCTATAAGACTGCTTTTTTCGTCCAGGAATTTTAAGATGTCCTTCATTTTGTTATGCTGAAACATCATAGTAAAGACTTTTCTTCCCGATTCTTTGTTGGAAAGTAATACATCCAGCAAAGTCCGGTCATAAGCAAGGAATCGCTCATTGGGTTTTACAGGTCTGATATCGTTCGTTCTAATGCGTTGAAGTATGACATCACTCTCTTTCTGAATGCGTGTAAAGGCATAACCAGAAGATGGTTTTACGGTGGCATTGTTGGTCCCTATGCAAATTATTCTCTTGCTGCTGTTACCGAATTTGGCTGTTGTCATCGGTATCGCTCCAAGTTCTCTATGCAAAATGTCATAGTCACTAGAAACGTATTTGGACATATAATCAATCAGAATTTGTTCATAGTCAGATTCCCTGGCGATCTCTTTAGAAAAAATCGTTGCCTCGACGAGTGCTTTTTTCTCGTCAAATGGCAGAACATATACAAAACGAGTCTCACCTTCCTGATCAATTCTGAAGTCCATAAAAGTTGCCGTTTCCTTATCGAAACTGCCCTTTTTTAATGCTACTTCCCAACCTAAAAAATGTTGCCAGACAAAGAGCGGATGCTTTTCCGGAAATTTCTTTACGACACTATCAAAGACATACGAAGCTTCAAAGCAGCCACTTGAAGTATCGACCAAAACCTTGTCTATTCCATCGATCACTTTAAATATGTCTGTCTGTAAAAATGTAATATGATCGCATTGATTTATTTTGTCAAAGGCATAATTGTAAAAGTCCAGGCCATTGATCGTATGATAAGAATAAGATCCAGGTTGATCAATACATTCAAAACCGGGTGCATAAAAAGCCAGCTTTTGCCATGATTTGCGATATATTGATTCGAATAAATTATTCCCGGGTTCTGTCCAAAAAGACCAGGTCCGATCGTTTTTATCTTTTTTGGACTTATCCAGCAGCAATATCCTCTTTTGACTAAATTCAGGATCGGCTAATCGCAAAGACAAGCTAAGACCTGATAAGCCTGCTCCACATATTATGTAATCGTATTCTTGAGACATTTCGAACACCAAAAATGACTAAAAAAATACGTGATACGTCATAATGAAGAAACAATTCATCCTACTTTGCATCTTATATATAGAATGAAGGATTACGATACAACTATAGCATACCTATTTGAGCAATTACCCATGTATCAAAAATATGGCAAGACCGCTATTAAAAAGGATCTTACCAATATCAGATCCCTTCTTACAATTCTGGAGTCGCCCCATATGTCTTATCCATGTATACATGTGGCAGGAACAAATGGTAAAGGGACAACAGCCCACATGCTGGCGTCCGTATTCAGCGCTAAAGGAAAGAAGGTTGGTCTCTATACTTCACCACATTATGTGGATTTCAGAGAACGCATTAAAGTGGATGGAACATTAGTCAGAACAGACTTTGTTGTTGATTTTGTTAATCGCCTGGAGATGAAAATAAGTGATATTCAACCTTCCTTCTTTGAGATAACAGTGGCTATGGCCTTCTATTATTTTCATATCGAACAAGTAGATATTGCTATCATCGAAACCGGGCTGGGAGGAAGATTGGATAGTACCAATGTTATTGACCCCGTTCTTTCGGTTATTACTAATATCAGCCTCGACCATACGGATACTTTAGGACCGGATGCATACACAATAGCGAAAGAAAAGGCTGGAATAATCAAACCCGGCAGACCCGTTGTAATTGGAAATTATCAAGCCTCCTGTGATCATGTATTTATGAAAAAAGCCGCTCAAGAGAAAAGTCCTGTTTCTTTTGCCTCTGTTAATTGGTCAATTGAAGATGATGGAAAATATTCCTCATTCAAAAGAAGAAATGCGGCCAATTCATTCAAATTTGATATCAGCAAGGATGCTCCATTTACAGGAGAAAATATTACGACTACACTCGAAGCAATTTATCAGTTCAATCAAATTATGGTTGAAAAAATTGCTGACGAAACAGTCAACCATGGCATAAGCCAATATCGTTCTTTATCTAACTATAAAGGAAGATGGCAGGTATTGGGTACATCTCCACTCATGATCGCTGACAGTGCTCACAACTATGCAGCCATAAAAACCGTTCTGGACCATCTCAGACAGGGTCCATATAATAAGATCCATTTTATCTTAGGCTTTGTGAAGGATAAAGAAGTGGATAAAATTCTTGGGCTATTTGATAAGAAACACGCATACTACTTCACGAGGCCTTCCATACCCAGGGGATTACTTGTTCATGATCTCCTCTTACAAGCTGAAGAGGTCAAATTAGCGGGATTTGGCTATGAAAAGGTCAGTGATGCAGTGTCCGCAGCAAAAAGCAATGCACATCCAAGCGACCTGATATTTATTGGTGGTAGTTCCTTTGTTGTAGCTGATATATTAAGCTTTTATGACCAATAAATCTGACGCAAAAATAATCTATCGGGAGTTAGATTCTTCAGAATATGACTTTTTAAATGAAATGCTATATGCAGCGTTGTTCGTCCCGGAAGGAGGCAAACCATTCGAACGATCTATTTTAGACAATCCAGATATTGCCAGATATACTGAAAATTGGGGAAATCAAAAGGGTGATGTTTCATTTGTCGCAGTTGTCGATAGACAATTAGTTGGTGCTATATGGGGCAGGATGTTCATACATCCAAACAAGGGATATGGTTATGTAGATGATTTAATTCCTGAACTGAGTATGGCTATTAAACCAGCATTTAGAAATCAAGGTATAGGGAACCAACTGCTTAGTTTAATCAGCGAAAAATATGCCTCCCTGAATGTTCAAGCCTTATCCCTAAGTGTGGATAATAGAAATCATGCAAAGAGACTTTATCAAAGAAGCGGGTTTCAAATTTCGAGAAAGGAGGGCACGTCACTTATCATGATGAAAGAGCTGTGATTATAATTGTGCAGTTAGTTCTTGTGTCTTCATCACAGCAAGTTCATACTCTCTCCCTCGAACCTCATGCCATCACACAACCCGTAACCGGTGACTGGACCTCATATTCCAGTTGCGAGTTGCCCTGATATTCGGGTATGCAAGAGGATGTGCGTCACATGTCTACTTGACAGTGGGTTTTATGACTAATGCTTGCACTTTGGCGCTCATACAATCTTGGACAGCGGTTCTGTCCTAGGTCAATGATTAAAACTGAAAACACAGTTTTCTAATCCGTCAAAATTTAAGATGGGATCTGGAAAAGAGACTTTTCCAGTAGCGGGCATTTGTAAAAAGAATAGTTTGAAGGTTTCGCACATAGCTAGAGAAAGCGCGACAGGCGAATTTGGTTGGTCGAGGGATGCCTGGCTTAGAGGGAGAACAAAATGAAGTCTTGAAAAGACCTAAGACGATAGTCTTAAATGAAGAGCCTGCCGACCTTTGGTTGGAATGGCGTCAGCCAGTGGTGACGGCCTTGATCATTGGCTTAAATTCGCGAACCTACCTGCCAGTCAGGCAGGTTTTTTGGCTATTTTTCAACGCTCGGAAAAGTAACAATAATTTCAGTGTGGATAGTAGAAATCATGCGAGGAGGCTTTAAAAAAGAAACGGATTTCAAATTTCAAGGAAGGAGGGCACATCTCTTATCATGGTGAAAGAGTTGCGATAACAGAATAAAATCTCAAAGTTTTCTATTTCGCGAAGAGCTGCGAAATATCCTTAAATGCTTTGAATTCAAGTGCATTCCCACATGGATCCAGGAAGAACATGGTCGCTTGCTCTCCCACTTCACCCTTAAACCTAATATAAGGTTCAATGATAAATTTGATTCCCTGCTTGTTTAGAGTATCGGCAAGTTTTTCCCAATCTTCCCATTCAAGAACGACACCATAATGCGGAACAGGTACGTCATGTCCATCAACTGCATTATGGTGTAATTCTTCTGAGTCTCCTTTCTTTTTATAGTGGATAACAAATTGATGTCCGAAAAAATCAAAGTCTACCCATTGTTCGGCTGATCTTCCTTCAGAACATCCGAGAATATCCCTGTAGAATTTTCTGGCTTTTTGTACATCATCGACAGGAACGGCTAAATGAAAAGGTCTGATGCTCACTTACTGATGCTTATTGATTAGCGTGTTCTATTATTATAACTCCATTCACACCATCTTCTCCATAGACTGCCAATTCAGACAAATTTTTCAATACCCGAATCCTTTTTACATTGGCAACGTTGACAGCATTATTAGCTTGTGCATAACTTCTGCCCATGCGTACACCATCAATTATAAAAAATGGGCGTGAATCGCCTTTAATTGTATTGATGCCTCTTATATCTATATTCACATTTGGATGTTGGCCCTGGACATTCAGCGGTGTATTTTTTCTCAATAGATCAGCTAGATTATTATTAATCTGACCTTCTCCTAAAAGTTTTGTGGCCTTAGAAGATTTTTCATTAGCTACTCCTCCTCTGCTGGATGAACATGAAGAAAAGCAAAAACTCCCAACGAGTGCGAGCGTTAAAATAAAGACAAGATTTTTCATAGTGAGTTGTAATTAATTTCGTCAAATAATTCAGAAATATTTGGTTAAATACCTGTGATATATGTACAGAACGATTAATGATCCAATTACGGCCACTACTAAAGAACCTAAAATATTTTCCACTGAAAACCCCAGTAGTCGGGATAAAAATCCACCGGCTATGGCACCCACCACACCGATCAAAAGTGATGATAACCATCCTCCTTTTTCTTCTTGAGGTGTGATAATTTTAGCTACACTTCCTGCAACTAGGCCAATTAATAACAATTTTAAAAGCATGGTTGATTGTTTGTCAGATAAATATAGATTAAAAGCCACATATAAAAAATCAGCTTGGATTAACCATCAATCAATTATGACTAAGACAGTAAGCTTGTTGATCAATAATAAAACCCGTTTTGACCAAAAGCTATGCACCAAGTTAAAGGGGTAACCCGGCGTATGAGTATTTAGGACTTTATTACTTCAAAAAGGCCAGAATATTTTCGGCCGGTATCGTGGTTTGCTATATGAATAATATGCAGGCCACTCTTGGCATTCCACATATTAATAGAATTAAAGTAGTCTAAGTGTTCATTAAGACTGTAGATAAGTTGTCCTGACAGGAAATATATATCCACTTTATAATCCCCAGGTGTTATGTTACTTATATCAAGGGTAAAAATGCCATCGTTGGGATTGGGATATATTTTTATTGCAGGATTCAGTGCTTCACCTTTCAAGAATATATCATCGATAGAGGTAGTCAGATTGCTACATGAAGAGACTGTATGATCACTACAGTACATTCGATTCACGAGACCACAATCCATAATAAAAGGATTTGTCTTCCCGTCCTGAACCATAGCTTTCATGAGATTACGATCCATTTCTACTTCGTCTACAGGATCCTCATTATGCCATTCACACAAATCAGCTTTCATGGAATTAAAAAATTCAGGATCATCTTGCAATGCCTCATTTCGATACATCGTATAAAAGTAAAAGACACTTCTTGCTATATCACCTTTCTTATCTTCGCGAGGTTCAAATTCTCCTTCGAAGGTTCCAACACCTGCAACTTCAGAATAACTGTTAATCATGTCATTGCTTAGTTCAGCAAGAGATCGTGTAACCTTGTCCCTGTAATACCAGCAGTCGGTCTTCTCATCCATGATATTTTTAAAGGGAAAATTCGCCCTTGCTTCGTTTACTGACCACTTAGCCGGAGCAAGATTGTGCAAATCCGAATAGGCATTACCATATTCTTCTCGTGCCCCTTTTGATCTAGGATAAATGTGCTCTGCATTGATTCCATCAGCGGTAGCATTCATCGCAAGAAATTGAATCGGAAATTCTTCATCAGGAGGAAGAAAAAGCTTATGGCCGGAATAAATAGTATGCACAGAATCTCCGACATTATAAATCTCCTTATACATCAACTCCCGTGCAACAGAATAGGTTTCTACGAAGTTTGGCTTATAAGTCTCGACTACCGCTGTAAATAATTCATCTCCTTCCAGATTTGGAAAAATCTGAGCACAGGTCAAGCCATAAAAGCAAGTAGCACAAGTGATTGTATAGATCCATCTAAGACGCACGATGCGAAGATAATCATCAAACATAAAGTGAGTATGTAAATGCCGACGATTTTTCACATAGTTCAATGTTTTAACATGTCCCACAAATGCTTTTGTTAATAGATCTTAAAATACTGATGAACAACATAATACAAATATGGTAATACAACATGTATACCAATAAATATTTAATTTAAAGGACAAAAAATTGGAAGAGTATAAAAGGCCTGCTGTAATTAACCACGACAACTCAACTGTCCGGTTCATTTATGATCACGCCTGCTCCAACCTTTTATGATTTAAATGAGGACTCGGATAAAAACATGGTTCTGCAAAAGTGAAAAGTTCCGATAGCAAGAGTCTTGAAATAATCTTAACAAAACTTTTTGAATTATTTAAGAACTATATTCTGTAAATACCTGGAGCACCAATAATTTCTATGGTTTCAGCTTAATCATTCATCGAATTGCATCATAAATTCGTCTATATAAATGGCTTGCATCAAAGACTCATGTAACTTCAGCCAATATTCAACCGTTCTATAGACGTCAGATATATTGATAATAAAGACGTCTCTAACATTTACAGCTGATCACTGTGTCTCAATTCTGACTCAACCATTTTTTCACCTGTAAACCTTGTTATCATGAAATTCAAAAAAAGTTTGTTTAGTGCTATTTTAGTACTTGCGTTAGTGGCTCCAACTTTTGCCAATTCTCCAAATTCTGATGAGAAGCCAACCAAATCTGAGGCTGTTAAGGAAATTCAGTCCCTTGTCAAGAGTATTAACTTTGATTTTACAACACTTAAAGAGAAAACCGTCAAGGTTCACTTTATGATTAATACTTCTAATGAAGTTGTTGTGTTACGTACAAGCAGTAATAATGTCGACCAGAAGATTAAATATGCCTTGAATTATAAGTCGCTAAAAAACAGGGACTTAAAAGCAAATAAGGTATATATACTGCCAATCACTTTTCAAGAAGTCGGGTAGCTAATTAAAATTCATTGTCATCATGAAAAAGGCAATTTATATGAGTTACCTAAATGAAATTTAATTGAATTAAAAAGCACAAATCGAGTAGTAAGTTGATTGATTTTGTTTATAGAAAGGCTGATTTATACAATCAGTCTTTCTTTTTTAATCCTCATTTTTACTAACTTTTTAAGATTGGTAAAATTAGAAATATCTCTCGTCCGAATCATCGGCAGAAAAGTCTTCGGAGTTATTTTACAACCGGGTCAAGATCTTTCAACTCTTTAAGGAATCCCTTTAAAAGAAGCTTCGTATAACTGACCGGAAACCAACTTACTATCCTCCAAATGCTTTTAGCATCTTTTCCTATTAATAGTCGTTTTTTGTTTTTTCTGATTGCCTTAATAATTTTCTCTGCAGCATAGTCTGGTGTGTTGATAAAAGTTTTTTCAAACTCTACGGCCAGGCGCTCCTTTTCTTCTTCGCTGATATCACGATCCCCCCAATTAGCATCTCGAGCAATATTTGTCTGTATACCCCCTGGATGAACAGACAAAATATTAACATGTGGGTGATCCATTGCAGCTTCCATTCTCAAGGATTCTGAAAACCCCCTTATCGCAAATTTAGAAGAACAATAAGGAGCTTGTTTTCCAATTGCTGCTAAACCAAGAATACTTGATATATTGACAAGTGTACTCTCAGTACGCTTTTTAAGATGTGGGAAAAAAGTCTTGGAACCGTAAACCATGCCCCAAAAATTTATATCCATCAGCCACTTAAACCTTTCGATCGTCACATCCTCCAATGTAAAAGAACCCAACGCTACACCTGCATTATTGATTACAATATCGACATGACCAAAATGAGCTATTACTTGGTCGCTATATCGTTGATAAGCTTCCCAATCTCCAACATCGAGTACTTGTTGATGAACCTGTGCTCCTGCATCACTTACTTCTTTAGCCGTTTGCCTCAAACGCTCTGAATTGATATCGCTCAAAGCAAGATGCGCACCGTGTTTAGCAAGGTTGATAGCGAGCGCTTTACCAATGCCCGATCCTGCTCCACTTATTACGACAA
>JAJCYJ010000440.1 GCA_029262975.1 Saprospiraceae bacterium | reverse complement strand
GGGTTGAAACCCCATGGACAGATAAGTTCATCCAACGGGTTTTAACCCATTGTGCTGACATCATAACGACCTGATCACGGGGTTAAAACCCCATGGACAGATAAGTTCATCCAACGGGTTTTAACTCATTGTGCTGACGTTATAACAAACTGATCACAGAGTTGAAACCCCATGGACGGATAAATTCATCCAACGGATTTTAACCCATTGTGCCTACATTGATACGAACTGAACACGGGGTTGAAACCCCATGGAGGACTATATTGTGACGGAACAATCATATATAGTCTCTTTAGAAGCAAGCAATACATGGCAGAAGCAAAAAAATTCGGAACTTTCGGCGGCGTATTTACACCTACCTTGCTTACCATTCTTGGTGTCATTATGTATCTTCGACTTGGATGGGTCGTCGGTAATGCGGGTCTCCTGGGGGCCTGGTTAATTATAATTATATCGTTTATAATTACACTTTGCACTGCTCTTTCGATGTCTTCAATCACCACCAATATTAGAATAGGAGCCGGTGGTGCATATGCCATTATTTCACAGTCTCTTGGATTAGAGGTAGGTGGCAGCCTGGGTATTCCAAGGTACATCTCTCAAGGGCTGGCAGTCACTATGTACATATTTGGATTTAGGGAAGGTTGGCTGGCTATTTTTCCTGATGCCAGTCCATTTATGGTCGATCTTATCGTATTCATTCTGCTTTTTGGAATTGCATATAAAAGTGCAGAGCTAGCAATAAAAACACAATATATCATCATGGCGATAATATTGCTATCGCTGATTACGATCGTATTTGCGTCCTATTACGGATCTATGCAAATACCTTCAGAAGATGCTGCCCGATGGGGCACATTCAGGGGATCGCCTGAAAACAACTTTAGTGGATCGGACTTCTGGATCGTATTTGCCGTTTTTTTTCCAGCAGCTACTGGTATCATGGCCGGAGCCAATATGTCCGGAGAGTTAATCAATCCAAGACATAGTATCCCCAAAGGTACTTTGTGGGCTATCGGAGTAAGCTTTTTTATCTATATGTTTCTTGCTTATTGGGTAGCAAGGTCAGCGAGCGAACAAGAGCTCATTTCCAATTATAATATCATTATAGAAAGATCATTTTGGCCTCCGGCAATGATTATCGGAGTATTAGGCGCCACATTCTCCTCTGCCCTGGCATCAGTGCTCGGATCGTCGAGAATACTCTTTGCCATGGGTCAACATGGCGTACTTCCACAGGGTAAATGGCTGGCCTTCCAGGATAACCTTGGCCAACCCAGAAATGCCATGATCGTTACGGGCATTCTAATTTTCGTCTCCATGCTCTTAAGAGATCTAAATGCGATTGCACCATTAGTCACCATGTTCTTTTTAGTGACGTATGCCATGCTTAACGTGGTTGTAATTATCGAACAAAAATTGGGTCTGATTAGCTTCCGACCACTTCTAAAAGTGGGAGGAATTATACCATGGGTAGGATTGATCAGTAGTCTTTTAGCTATGTTTATTATAAATCCAACCATTAGTTTAGTGTCCTGGGCATTAATGTTTGTCGTCTATGGCATACTTTCTAAAAGTGATTTGGAAACCCCCTTCGAAGATGTCCGTTCAGGGCTTTTTTCATCTTTCTCAGAATGGGCAGCAAAACACACTGCTTCGCTTTCGCACAAACAAGAAAGATCATAGAAACCCAATTTGCTTGTGCCCTGTACAGATGCTTCCGTCGTCCTCGGTGCATTTACACTCATAAAGGATATCGCTTATTCGAAAGGATCAGCCACACTCATGGGCATCGATAAGACATCTAATGGAAGTAAGTTGCAGGAGCGATTAGAATATATTGCTGATTCATTTAAAAAGGTCGGGGTATATAGTTCAACTTCACTTATAAAAACTAAACATTTTGCAGAAGGTGTTAATTTGGGTAATCAAGCCTTGAGCAGTGCTTTCTTCAAACCCAATATTATATTCCTTACACTTTCAGAAAACAATGAGCCTTCACAGGAGTTTCCTGCAATTATCGAAGAAGCCGGTTACCTGGGACTGGGGGTTATTCTCTACATTCCGCACAAAAATGCAATCCTTGGACAACAACAAAAAATCAACTTCTGGATAGAAGATCGAAATGGAAACTGGGACATAGAAAAGGACACTGGCAATATTGATCTTCCCCTGCTTACGGCTTACAAACTAAAATTAAATTGGAATGCGGAGATCACTTTAATTGCAAATATAAAAGATGAAAAAGATACCCATCACGCTAACAGATTTTTAAAGAGTGTCACAGAACTAGCCAGATTACCAATTTCTAACACCCTCGTGACGTCAGGACCATTCGTTGAAAGAGTACAAAAGGGGCCTTATGCAGACCTCAATATTTTTGCGCTAAGTGATGATATCTCGCTCGACTATTGTAAAGAGATGATTGGTCATACTAATACCTCTTGCTTATTTATAAAAGATTCTGGACATGAAAACATTCTTGCTTAATTATAATCTTCTCAATAAAAAATAAATGATGGAAGAAAATAAAAATTCAAATCAGTCAGATGAAGATAACATCAACGGCAATTGGTATGATTCAAATTATGCAAGGATCGCAATTTTAGCGATAGTTATTGTACTTGCTTATATTGGTTTCAATCAAATACGAGAGAGTTATGTCAACCGAAATGTGACCCATACAACAGGTGTCTCAGTAGGCCCAGACAGCCTAAATATGTTATTATTCAATGATAGTATACGAAACGCTGAAACCGGAGATAGTGAGCTGAATAGAATTGAAAAACTTCAAAATTCAAACTCGGAAAGCACTTTGGATCATGTAGACTCTACCTCGAGCACAAAAGATTCTGGTGAAGTTGATCTCTTTAAATTGAATACACATTATGATAAGATAAAGGTAGATCCCGCAGGCAGTATTTTTTCTTCAAAGAGTACAGAACTTCGAACCGGATCAAATGACCTATTTGATGCCTTATTAATTCCTATAGGTGAACAAGCAGGATTTAATCGTGAGTTGTACGAAAGGTATTATAAAGCAGATTTTATTTCCTTTAAATCCACATTAAAAATCCTGGGTATCGCTGGCAAGCAATTACTGATGGGGAATAATTCTGCAGATAGCCAATCCATGTTACAGACGATATCAGAATCCAACAAAGTACAGAGTCTGATCATTATAGATAATTATGGGGCCATTAAATATGCTTCGGATCAAAAAATAATAAACAATAATATTCACGAAGTGATGCCAGATATAGATCAGGACAAAAGCACTTTATCCTGGTATAAAAAAGATGACATGAATATTATAACATTTCCATTATTTCATACCTATGGAAGATTGGGGATGGCAGTTGTTATTATAAAAATAAGTCAGTAAGCCTCTTACGATATTTACACCAATGTCTTAGGAATGGCTGGCATATATCCTGGTAAATTGAAATAGGCATAATTATACCATGCACAATATTCTATAAATTAGGACTCCTGTTGTCTCTTGTCTTCGAATAGTTAAAAAGCAAGGTGTAAAGGTAGGTTACCGTTATTTTGATTAATGTTCCAAGTATTTGAGATTGAATAAGTACTAATGAGCAGAATAGATTGTGTATAAAATCCTATAGGAGGATATTCATTTGCTGCAAAAGAATAGTCTTTTAGATCGATCTTCTATCTTATGGCCAAATAACACCGATTCCTTTTGATACAACTTTAGTCGGTTCAATGCTAAAGTTATATCAAAAGGTAGCGTTACTTAAATGAATTCGATTTAAGTTGATCTTGTTGAACAGGACGCCAATTCATCTCATTCATAATGACTTTCTCTCTTGTTTTTAAACGCATGAAAGACTTGACATGCTGAAGACCATTATGTGATCGAAATAATTTTGAAATAAAATGAACCTTTTAACTGTCTTGCAGTCTATCATGTAGAATCAATCCCATTACTATCAAACAATTTAGATGCACGAAAAGTCCAATTCCAGCGATGCCACATTGATACTTCAATACCAGGGTGGAAACAAAGAGGCGTTGGTAGAATTGGTAAAACGATGGCATAAGGTGTTTTGCAATAAAGCATATTGGATTGTAAAAGATGCGGACCTAGCAAAGGATGTTGCCCAAGATAGCTGGCGAACAATAATGACTAAGATTGATGATTTGGAGGACCCTAAAAACTTTGGTTCCTGGTCAATGCGTATAGTGTTTACCAAGTCCCTGGACACAATCAGCCACAATAAAAAAAACAGGAGTAAAAGGGAGCAGTATGTTAGGGATTATATATCGGAAGCTGAATATTTCGAAGGAAATGATTCATTGAAACATGAACTCCTGATAGCCATCAAATCATTATCTCTCAATCAACAAGCCACAATTAGACTGTTCTATGTTGAAGAATATTCCTTGAAGGAAATAAGTGTCATGCAACAAATATCAATCGGAACAGCAAAGAGCAGGTTATTTTATGCAAGAGAAAAATTAAAGCAAATCTTAATAAATAGAAATTATGAAAACTAAAATGGAAGACATTGACAAATTAATTAAAGAGACCTTAACCCAGGAAGAAGCCCAGTTTTATGATGAATTAGACGAGCAGAATGTTTTCGAAATGTTCGGAGGCTTATTTAAAGGGAAAAATGCATGGCTCATTGTTTTAATAAATGCCGCAACAATTGCCATGACAGCACTGTGGCTATATTGTATCATCTCATTTTTCGGAACAGACAATACCAATGAGCTGATCAAATCGGGATTTTCGGCGGTTTTTTGCTTCATCGGAGTATCCTTAATGAAGACTTTTTCATGGATGCAAATGGATAAAAATGCTATGATAAGAGAGATAAAACGTTTGGAATTACAAGTTTCATCTTTATCTGGAAAAATATCCGCATAGTGTCTTAGTTTTCTGCTGTACAAGGCCTGTTATACGGCGCGGGTCTTAGAATATACGACTGCTCGCCGAACTGAATTATTGGGAATGATTTTTCTTTAAATAAGATAACAATAATTGGAGAAATATGTAATAGTTTCTTTTAGCTGTTAAATTTGGCCTTAAAAGTTATTATCAGCTTTAGATCTGATGATATTTTTCGATATGTCCTTCGACTCTTCATTTTAAAATTGAAGGAGATGGATATGCACGAAAGTAAAATTATTGTGTATTTTGCATACTGAATAAAAATTGTTAAAACCTATACTCATGATATCCAGAAATGTTACGTTTATTTTCCTAATGTTATGCGCCACTTTTGCCTGGGCAGGTGGACCTAATTCGCTCTTTGTAGGAACTGGGAATTTTATCCCTGGTGGAAGCAATGATGTCTTCAACATTGATCCTGTATCCGGTACGAATTCAAGTCTTTTTAATGCGGACGTTTGGGGCATGTGCTCAGACAATGTTAATGGACTAATTTATTATACTTCCGCCGATGGAAGCGGGACCGTAGCAGGGTCAAATCTTTGGGTTTTTCCTGTTGACGGGAGTGCGCCGACAGCGCTTCTTGGTATTATTTCCAGTACCGGGGCAGAAATTCGCATAGATGGTTTAGCCATTTCAGGCGGTACTCTTTATGGGGTACATCAATTTTCAGAATCAGCACGCCCGGCTGGTATTTATTCTATTGACCTTGGAACGCTGGAAGCAACTTTTGTCGTTGCGCTTGGGGAAGGTGCAGTTGGAGGTTTGGCCGCTGATCCGATTACAGGGCTCTTATATATGACTAATGACGCTACCGGTATGGTAGAGTCCTATAATATAGGAACTAACACATTTGCTGTGGTTTGTGCCTATCCTGCAGCAGAAACTGATATTGATGGCATTGCTGCCGATGATCAGGGACAAGCATTCCTTGTCACTGATGATGCCGGAGATCCTGTATACGTTCTGAACATTGCTGCATGTACCTATACTAGTATTCCTGGTGTTTTCGGTGTAACTGATACTTTTTCAGGTGGTGCTGCCTTTGTCTGTTTAGGAGCAGCAGCAGCAATTGTCCCAACATTGGGTGAATGGGGTGTTATTTGTCTTGGATTACTCATGATGATCCTCGGAACAGTAGTGCTCACTCAAAGGAAGAGAATCTTTGCAGTATAACGAGTTGAATTGTAACTCAAAAAAATACCTCTCTTAAGTTGTACAACTAAGAGAGGTATTTTTTTTGGAATAAAGCGAATGCTAGTACACTCTTTTTTCTTATTGACTTATTGAGGTTCATATCTTGATTAGGTCGCAGAATGTAAAGAGGTCTGTGAGCTCAACCAGTCATTAGTATCTAAGAAATATATTCTTCTCTTCTCTATAGCTCAGTAGTTAACAGCGATAAAGCCGATTTTGATTGTTTTTGCATATCTCAAATGACTTTTTTCTTTTAATATTCGTTCAACTAATCAAACAGTGCTATTTCTTGCATCCAACCGAAATAGAAATTTCTACAGCACTGCTTCCCCATTCACCAAACATTGCCAATTGTCATGCATATAAATAGCACTTGCCGGTAATTGATCTATCGCTATACGATTGCGCATTTGATGATAAGCTTCCCTTTTGTTCTGACCCGTGATCAATAATAAGATTTCTTTGGAAGCCAGGATTTCATGAAGCCCGATGGTAATGCCTTCAGTTACAGATTGTGTGGTAGCTTTCAGCATTTCATGTCCCTGGCTATGGGACTCTAATATTCTCAGGCCAAAAGTAGCATCAATACTTGTACCTGGTTCATTCAAAGCGAGGTGTCCATTTTGACCTATACCGAGGACGCACAAGTCCAATGGATGTGCACTGAATTTCTTTGCTAAGTCCTTAATATGATCTTTCATATGCTGGGCATTTCCATCGATAAGGACACATTGATCTGGGTGCAATTGCCACGGTATACATACTTCCTTTCTGACAGCATATTGGCAGGAGGATGTATTGTCTGGAGCTAATCCCATCCATTCATCAATTTGATAACCTTGAATTCGACTTCTTAACTCCGGCCGATTATTCAGGGCTTCTGCTATGAACTTATATGTTAAAGACGGGCTAAATCCAGTAGCAAGGCCTATTCTAAAAGGATCGGCGTGCTGCATGCGACTCATAATAATCTCAGCCACTTTCAGGCTCAGAGATTCATGATTAGCACAATTAACAAATGACATACTATTGAATATTTTACGAAAGTAGAAATATCTATCCCCAAAATCTCTTAACCCCCGTTTCTAATATCTATTAAAATCTTATTAATCCTTCTCTTCTCGCCCCATAGAAGCTCATTGAGGATGTAGCACTATTCCACTAATCCCACACACATGTGTGGGTAATCCCTTCTTTTTAAAGATCACCTTTGGACAAAATGACCTCATCATGAAGTTCGCTACCCTTCTGTTCTCACTTTTATTTGTACACAGTGTTCAGGCACAAGTCAAGAATTTTGTTCTTCCTGGCGAACAATGGCACAATGCTGCTGCCTGGTCACCAATGGGTGTGCCGACCATGAATGATACCGTGACCATTCATGTCGAACTGATTATAAAACCGGATTCTGCGGCGCGTGCGAAATATGTCTTTATTGGACCCTCGGGAAATGTAGATATTCAAAGAGACATCGCTTTAAATATTCCGGGCAAGCTTATTATAAACAATGCTGCTTTTTCCTCTTTGTCAAATCAAGGTCAAATAACGAATGGTGGCAGGATTACAATTAAAAATTCAGGAAATACAGCAATCTGGAATTATGGAACTATAGATGTACTCTCAAGAGCCAAAATAGTCATTGACTCAACGAACGGGGGAAACGGCATAAATAATCAATCTATTATTAACTCTAATGGAACAATTACTATAGCCAGAACATCGTCAGACGCAATTATTAATCTTGCTCAATTAAATTTTATGGACAGTTCAATTCTGACGATCGAGCGTAAAAATGCGGCATTTATCAATTCCACCGGTATAAACAATATAAATCCAGTCTCTGATATAATAAATAATGGATCCATTCAAATATCAAATTATAACGGCAAGGGAATCGTGAATCACGGAACTTTTACCAATAATGATTCTACTATTCGCTCTCTTGTCGTCGATACAGCCATTGTCAATTTCGGGGCGATCCATAATAACGGATATTTCAAAATTAACACGAATACGCTTATGGCCGTGTCCAACCAGGATACATTGATCAATAATGTTAACGGAGTGTTTCATATAGACTCTGTATCATTGGATGGTGGTCTTCACAATACCGGGCAATTAGAAAATTATGGCGCACTCACAATTTCTAAAATTAAAAAGTTTGGCATCTTAAATGACAATACAATTATAAATGATAATGCAATCGTAATCGATGAGATCGGAAGTAATGCTGGTACCGGCATCATCACAAAAGATACTTTTACTAATCTCAGCAATGGCACAATTGACATCAGTCAAACGGAAGGATCATTTTCAGTCGGCCTGTCGAATATATCGGGCGGTTATTTTATGAACCAAGGATTTATTCATTTACATGATCTTTCGAATTTTGGTCTTCAAATCCAGGGTGAATTCTTCAATCAAGATACGGTCATGATTACAAATGTTAGAGATGTCGGCATTCAGAATTTTGGATCAATACATAATGAGATCGATGGGACTATTATGCTCAAAGATGTAACGGATGATTCCGGTTCTAGTGCCATTGGCGTATTAAACGATGGTGGGAATATCACAAATGATGGGTTATTCTACGCACATAATACGGATGGATATGCCTTCTACAATGATCTTGGCACTCTGATCAATAACGGAACCATTAATCTTGCCTTAACGCAAGATACAGCCCTTGTCAATTCAGGTTTGATAGAAAACATGACCACAGGAATTATCACAATTGATACGACTTCAAACAGAACTAGTTGTCGCAATAGTAATATGCTGATTAATCGCGGCCTTATTACTATTAATGAGTCAGACAGATTGGGTTTCGATAATTTGGATACTGTTATAAATGAAAGCACTGGCATCATTCAATTCACAAATATTTCTAATACTGCTCTCAAGGTATCATCCCTTGGATATTTTCAAAACAATGGAACTATTGAGTTCTACGACGTCGGCAATCATGGTATTTATAACCTAGGAACATTTGAAAACAACAACAGCATTACAGGTAGCATCTTTCTTGACGACGGTATTCTCAATAGTGGATCATTTTATAATAATATTTCCGGAATAATAAACTTGAGCGGAGCAGACGATTTTGGGATCGAACAACTCGAATACTTTGAAAATCATGGAGCTATAAATATCGATAGTAGTGATGTAGGTATTTATACCGGAAAGATGTTTATTAATCTTGGTGATATCGTAATAGATAATAGCACAGAAGAGGGATTTGAGAATTCGGACACACTTCACAATTTTCCTGGGAGTACAATAACTTCTTCATATGCTTCATCAGCACTTTACAATTCCGGCTATTTAATGAACGAAGGAGTAATGACGGGAGAACATTCTATAATCGGCCTTGAAAATTATGGAGAAGTTATTAATTCAAACAGAATAAACATAACTGATTTGTCCCAGGATGGCATACTCCATAGTGGCGATATAATAACTAATAATGGATACATCCACATAGATTCAACATCGCGAGCAGGACTGTACAACGATGCCCCTTTTATAAACAGTGATACAATCAATATCCAAAACTCATTTGTGGATGGCATGTATAATATGGACAGTTTAGAAAATGTGGTCTCCGGTGTTATTCTTATTGAGCAAAATGGAATACTACCAAATAATTCCGGGATATATATCGATCCGCCAACTATGTTTAACTTCCCGAGTATTATAAATTTTGGAAAAATCAATATTTCAGGAGTAAATAATTTTGGCCTTCTAAATAATAGTATTTTAAGAATTA
The DNA here is from genome assembly GCA_029262975.1 of Saprospiraceae bacterium. Classification (GTDB taxonomy): domain Bacteria; phylum Bacteroidota; class Bacteroidia; order Chitinophagales; family Saprospiraceae; genus JAJRXG01. Next base: position 30,093 of record JAJCYJ010000440.1, on the reverse strand, counting down.
ATATGATGGGTGAGATATTCATTCAAAATACCATAGACATACCATTTCAATCAGTAATAGGCTCAGAGGTGGAAGGATTTGGATTAATTACTGTTGTGGATTGAATTACATAATTTGGACCTTTTACAGTTTAATTTATAATCTCCAGGTTCATTGAAACACCGAGGAAAGGTATTGACGCAACATGTAACATGTTATAAAGTAGTGATAGCTCTTACAATTTTGACTATTCGTAATATACGAACAAATGAATAATTCTAATTTACATTTACCAGGTCTTTTATCTTTATCTGTCCTTCTAAGTTAATGATCGCATCCATAACTTTTGGATGCTACCTCAATCATCTCTAATTCTTCCATCGAAAATAGCTCGAAAAAGTGCTCGCATATTTGGTCTATACCACCCCACTCCATAGAGATGTGGAGAAAATTACCAACTCCCTTTATATATATGAATGATGTATTCACCAAGTCGATTTCAGGCTGAATAATTTTACCCCTGTATTCCAGGTCTCCCCATTTAAAAATTATTTCTTTGTTGTTAGGGAAACTTCCATTAAAATCTGAATATTCGAAATTGTCTTGCGCCAATTTATAAAAAGAAATCTTATCAATCAGATGCTCAATATTTGTTTGAATCACAAAGGAAATGGATGATAGCTGCACCTCAGGATAACCGATCCAATGACCCGAAAAAGATGGTTTCGGAGAGGGCCCATTTTCATAATATAGAGCAACTGATTGGATAGAATCAATACTTAAAGGGACTATTGACTGTCCTGATATAGCATAATAGTCATATCCTTCCGAATTAGTCAAAGTGTTAGCATGCATTGTTTCAATATACTGCCACCCGAAATCACCATATTGGAGACTGTCGGGTATTAATCCATGAGGGTTATCTAAAGTGCGCGGACGATGCTTGTTGGGTACAATTCCTGCCCAATCTACATCAAATCCTGATATATAGAATTTGAGGATAGATGCTCGATCTGAAATTGGCTCAGCCCCAAAAAAGTTTACTATTGGGTCTGCTGCGCTTCTATTTTCTAAAAGTCGCTTCTTAGGAAGTCCGGAATTCATATCAGTCAAGAGCGTATCATTGTTCGGAGCGTCCCTATCTAATTCTGGCACAAAGTCATCAGAAACTACAGCACCTTCCTGAGATACATTATGATCAGACTTACATGAAAATATAAGAATGAAGAGACTTATGAAAAAGAAAAGAGTGTACGGTGAATTACTCAAAATATCATCTAACCAAATTTGGATCATAACTAACTCTAATACAACTATAGAACTAATTTTTCCCACAATAATTATAGTCGCCATTGTTTAGGGAATTATGAGCGTCCAAAATACTTATTCCATGACCTTGGAGGTATCATCGAGTGATATCATTTAGTTAGCGTCAAAAGTGAAACAAGATTTTTAATAATTGTACTATTGTCCTTATCCAAACGAATTAGAGTTTAATTAACTCTGTCGATACAATTCATACTTCCAAGAATTAATAATAAAATACACCTTTTACTAGATTTCTATTGCTGTCGTATACAGGTTCAATTGTAAATTGATGATGATCACCTTCAGCAGGCATAAACTCCATTGTGGTTTCCAAATCTTCCGGAAACAAGTGATTATCGTCTATAGCAAACAATTTAAAAGATCCAATAGAAGTAGCTAATTCTGGCCCGGAGCTTGCGTTTTTAATTACAAATTGACCTAAAAAAGGATGTTTATATGATCCGGTATATTTATTAAAAATCTCATTATTAAGTGCTACGTGATCAGGTATCCGATCAGCGGGAAGGTAAGGAATAAGGGAAGGTACATCCTTTCTTTTTACTTTGCCGGCATCTAATATTTTCTTCACCAATATTTCGATTTTCCGCTCATTGACATTTTTACCTTCATATGAATTGACCCGATGTACAATCACCAGATCACTATCCGGAAGAATCATAATCCTATGACCACCAGATCCACTTGCATAGTACATTTTCTGTCCAATGAAGTCATTTGTCACCCACCACAAATATCCATACCCTTGCCGATTACTAAAATTTCCAAGGTCATTGGACACTACAGATGTTGACTCCTCTATCCAATTGGCAGATATTATCTGTTCCTCATTCCATCTACCTTTATTTAGATAGAGGAGACCAAATCTGGCCATATCCCTCGCCGACATATTAAACAAATATGCAGGGTGTTCAGATTTGTCCTTTTCATATCTATAGTGACCATCAGCTATACGAAAATCTTCCATCCCTATCCGATCAGCGATTAATCGCTTAAAATCTTCAAAAAACCTATTGCCGGTCTGTTTCTCGAAAATTGTGCAAAGTGTATTAAAATCCCAATTGTTGTAATACCAAAAGGATCCAGGCATTTGACTCCCTCGTACTGGTAAATTTCTTTCCATATTTCTAGTTGAGTAAGCGGAAGGTAAGTACACACCTGAACGCGCAGATAACAAATCACGGATGGTAGCTGATTTTTCAACATCGGTCAATTGCGTCGCGTCATCAATTCCTAATGATTTAAGGTCATCATCCAATTCAATTATTCCTTTGTCTATATATATTCCATACAAGCCACTCATAAAACTCTTTCTAATCGAATGCACCATGAATCGCCTGGTATTATCTCCATATGCCAATAAAAAATGACCTTTATAAATAACTAATAAGGACGCAGAGCCCAGGCTGTCATAGTAACTCTTGACTTGATGAATACCGATCTCTGAAAACCCAGCTTCTTCCACAGAAGCATATTGTTTCCAATCAGATATTTCAGAATTATTATTTTGACTATTTGCAGTGTGATTAATAAAAATGAAGCAGATAATGATTAAGACACTTAAGTACTTTGGTGTTGTTTTATCATTCATGATACGAGGATTTTATTTCTTGTTTTTTTTATGAAAGAAAGAATAGAAGAGGATTTGGCTGATCCCTCCAAACATTAAAATAATCCCGGGATAAATGGCTGGGTTATCTATGTGATTCAATGCGTATTCATCTATTAAAAGAGCAGAGAAAAATCCCAGACCAACACCAAATAATAAAAATCCAATCCTTAATGTATTTGGAAAAAATAACTCGTCGATTACGGTCGATGGATCAATACCTTTTTCTAACAAGGCCAATTTTTCTTTAAGTCTTGTAGTTACGAGGATATGGGTAAGTGATACTATTAATATAACACAAACTAAAAGTATAGAGGCAACTGCGAAAAGCATAATGTATAATTTATTGAATTAATAACTCTACTATCAATGACGGGAATACAGATCATAATGGTTACAATGATTAAAAAAATTTGTAACGGCTGTAACCAAATGACTATCTCAACTCGTCATACTTTATAGGTTTAGTGAGTTTTATGGGTTTTATTAAAATGTACTTGGGTACTATAAATTGAGTTAAAATGAAAAGCTTACACGCTCCATTTTTTCTTTCTTTTGTAACAAGAGTAATGTCCTCCTTTTCAAAGGAGGTGGCCGCAGGTCGGAGGATTGGCCTTCTCTATCAACCCCTTTATAAAGTGGGACGGATTAGTGCTTATCTTTCTAAAGGTTATGATTCGTAATGCATCCTATTCTTTGGCTTATGCCTCCTCTCCTTTCGAGTCCCACCGTATAGCGGGAGCGTACTCGACCCGCGGGGTCAGTCGTTCTTACTTTATGCCCAGGGCGGACGATAGGAGTGAATTGAGAATTAACTAAAAGGATTGAATATAGACTGAATTTAATGATTGACGATCAGGATATAATTACTAAAATAATCAAAAACAGAGATTCTGATTCCTATGCTCAGCTAATTCGAAAATATCAATCTTCTGTCTTTACTTTTTGCCTTAGGATATTAAAAAATAGAGAGGAAGCAGAAGAAGTGGCCCAAGACGTTTTTATCAAATGTTTCAAGGAGTTAAATAAACTAAAAGACTATGCTAAATTTAAGGGGTGGGTTATGCGAATTGCTTATACCACGTCTATCGACCGTAAGCGAATAAAACAGATGAATAAGACATCTATAGATAGCAGTCATGAAGAATTATTGATTGAACACTATTCTCCGTATGACGCGACTAACATTGTTAATCGCAAAGAAATATTAAAATTTTGTATTGATAAACTAGATAAAGATCAGGGCATAATAATAAACTTATATTATCTGGAAGATTTAAGTATTAATGAGATTTCGGAAATAACTGGAATGACTAATAGTAACATAAAAGTTAAACTATTCAGGGCCAGGAATAATCTAAGATCTATCATCTCTCCAACTCTAAAGCGCGAATTAAAAGAATGAAAAAACGATCATGAACCACATTGAGGAAGAAAAACTATGGAAATTATATTCTGAAGACATAAGTGAAGAAGAACGCACTTTGCTTCGGACTCATCTAGAATCCTGTAATCTCTGCATGTACGAGTTTCAATTAATTGGCCTCATCCATAATGATTTGCATACAATTGAGAAGGAAGAACCGTCTATGAGGTTTGCGCATACTATAATGGATAGAATTAGTTTTGAAAATCAATTAGACAGCTCATATATTTTTTGGACAAGGTTTACAAGGCATGTACTGATCATAGTAGTAACTGTAATATTGGTTATAATAGGATTGTACATTTTTGTAAATGATCCATCTATCCCTGATGAATATGCAGGAGTTACTATAATAAAAAATGAACTCCTCTTAGGATCAGTTTCATTATGGATGTTTTATTTATTCGATCGATTTTTGAACAGGTTGAGTCACAATTAATAATGGAGCATATAAACTATTATTGGCTTAAACCGGGAAATATAATAGCAGAGGATCTATGGTACACGATATTAATATCAGCGTATTCAAAATTCTGACTCAAAAAGAGAAGACGTACTCCAAATTTACCGAACAAAGCTTTTATTCCTAATCATTTGATAATCTTAAAAGAATTCAGATCTTTGATACCGTTATGAAGCTCACAGCTGCAGTTGATTACATGATTCGAAAAGATGAGAAAGGGCTTACTTTTCTATATGATCATTATGGTGGTGCGCTCAAAGGAATTATTATAAGGATCGTAGGCTCTGAAGCGATTGCAGAAGAAATTCTTCAGGAGACATTCATGAAAATTTGGACTAATTTTGGAAGATATGATAGTACCAAATCGACTTTGTTTACTTGGATGGCACGAATCGCACGAAATTGCGCTATAGATCAAAAAAGATTAAAACGATTTGAACATTTGTCAAATACTACCACATTAAATGTAGCACATCATGACAGCTCTATTACAGATAATCATAGCAAGCTTGACGTTATAAGTCTTACCAAACCTCTGGACGAGAAATATAAAGTTGTTCTCGATTGTATATACCTCAAAGGGTATACCCATAAAGAGGCATCTGATCTTTTAAATCTACCCATAGGAACCATCAAATCTCGTTTAAGAAAATCCATAAGCATACTTAGAGAATCACTTCAAAACGAAAAAACGAGTTTCACAAGTGCTCTTTTTCTTTACCTCTTAATAAGCCTTATATTATGGATTTAATGGAGATAAAGAATTCCGGCATATTAGAACTCTATGTTATTGGAGATCTTTCCGAAAAGGAGAGATTAGAGGTGGAAGAGGCTGCAGCCAATTATCCTGAAATCCTTGAGGAAATAACAGAAATAGAAATGGCCCTGGAGTCATATGCTTTTGCCAATGCTTCAGAAGTTGATCCTACCGCCAAACCGATGCTGTTAGCTGGAATAAATTATACCGACAGAATCCAAAATGGCGAAATTCCAGTTATCCCTCCTACCCTGAGTAGTAATTCTAAATTATCAGAATTCAGTGTATGGCTAGACAGAACTGATCTACAAGAGCCCGATGAGTACGATTCAATGTGTGGCAGAATTATTGGTTCAAATGAAGAGAAAACTACAATGATTATATGGCTGAAAGAAGGCGCCCCCCCTGAAGTTCACACGGATGAAATAGAAAAATTTCTAATTGTAGAAGGTTCTTGCGAGATTACCATAGGCAGTAAAGTACATGCCCTTCAGACAGGAGACTTTTTAGAAATACCCTTGCATATCAGCCATTCTGTCAAGGTTACATCGCCAACAAGATGTAAAATTATCCTGGAGCGCCATGCGGCGTAACAAAGCATAAATGCCTCATTTTTTCAATATCATAAGTGTTCAAAAAACAAATTTCTAACACCCTAAATGTCGAAATATATTAGTTCGAGATGACAACCATGAGTGAGAAGAAAGGTCGTTTAAATGTTTGAGGGTATTATTTTGCCCTCCTTAGGTTTCCGTAAAGGAAAAGAAAAATTCTTCCAATGGCAAACGCATACGCCTTATTTGATGAGATCAAATAAATAGAATGGAAAGACAATTATGTGAATTGTCTCCTGGTTCGTATTGGTGCATAAATATGGAAGAACTTGTAAAGGGATGTTAAGTACGATAAGTTTATTTAAAATAGTCTCAATCTGTCCATATCCCATTATTATAAAGTAATCATCCTTCGAATGTTAATGTTGAATTTAATTTTAGTCCTATGCAAGTTTTTTGTACCCAACCTATTAGGAGGAATTAGTGAATTTTTGTTCATCTTTCAAAAAAAACATTCCAGTGAAAAGCTCTGAGGTTTCGATAGAAAACAGCAGACGAACAGAGCATCTCAATTAATCCCTGCCCCACTTTTTTAAAAAAGCCTTGGGAAGCCCGATATAACTCATATTTGACAATTCACCTGACGGACAATATGAGTTATGAGAATGTTCATTAGCACACGAATTGGCGCACAATAAAATATAAACGCCACTGGCCATCAATCGACTATTTATCCTTATAATTGTCCATGATCTTAAAATTCCCTCCTTATACCTTTATTCCCGGGCTCTAAATGGCCCCATAAGCTTGCTTACCTCAAGCCTTCTCATTTGTCGAGATCAGATCTTCTACTTCAAACTTTACCAACTCACAATTCATCGATAAAAATGCCTGTTAAATCACCTTTTCATCCCCGCACAAGTCAACTCTGCGAAAGCATGAACTACAAGGAATGGGCCGGCTACTATGCCGTCAGCTCCTATCTTGTACATCATGATATGGAGTACTTCGCTTTTAGAAATTCTGCTGGATTGCTTGATATTACTCCATTATATAAGTATTCAGTCAAAGGAAAAGATGCTGCTTCTTTCCTATCCCGAATAATGGTCAAAAATATAAACAAGCTGAAGGTAGGACGAGTGACTTATTGTTGTTGGTGTACTGCAGATGGCAAAGTCGTAGATGACGGTACTGTCATGCGGCGGGGAGATGAGGAATTCTTTGTCACATCAGCAGACCCATGCTTTTCATGGTTTAGCAGGTTCAAACGAGGTTATGATGTTCAACTAGAAGATATTTCGACTCAGATAGCAGGACTAGCTTTACAAGGGCCAACATCACGGGATATCATCAAACAAATCACTTCAGCTGACATGGATAGGCTGAAATTCTTTGGCACCACTAGAGCAAGGGTTGCAGGTTTTGAAATCAACATTTCACGGACAGGATATACAGGTGATCTGGGTTATGAATTGTGGGTAGACAATGCCAATGCTATAAAGCTCTACGATCTACTCATGGCTGAAGGCGGTCGTTATAATATCCGGCCAGCTGGTTTGGATGCCCTCGATGTCACACGTGTGGAAGCCGGATTAATATTAAAAGACGTTGATTACTATAATGCACTGCATGCATTGATCGATGATAGAAAATCCTCGCCCTATGAGATTTCGCTCGGGTGGACTGTTAATTTGGAACGAGCACCTTTCAATGGACAGAAGGCACTAAAAAAAGAAAAGGAAAGTGGTTCTTCATGGACTATTGTCGGTCTCGATATTGATTGGACTGAAATCGAAAAGCTATACAATTCATATGGTCTCCCTCCCGAAGTAGGAAGTATGGCATGGCGAGATTCAATCCCTATCTACAAAGACAAAAGCAAAAAGACACAAATCGGATATGCCACAAGTGGCACATGGTCTCCCATATTAAAGAAAAATATTGCGCTTGCTACAATCGAAAAAAAGTTTGACAAACCCGGTGCAACTGTACAGATAGAATGTACTGTCGAGCATATCCGTCATACCGTGTCGGCCAGATTAACCAGTCCTCAATTCTTTAATCCAGAACGTAAAAAATCCACTCCTTCAGTCGAAAACAAAAAACAATGAAAGGAAATTATGATGCAATAGTAGTAGGTGGTGGCCATAACGGGCTGATTTGCGCCGCATATTTGGCAAAAGCAGGCAAGAAAGTGCTGGTACTGGAAAAAAGATATGTACTGGGTGGTGCCGCCGTATCTGAAGAATTATATCCGGGATTTACATTTTCTGTCGCTTCATATGTCGTCAGTTTATTTCGCCCTCACATCATCAGGGAACTCGAACTTGCAAAACATGGATATGAAGTAATCCCTATGGATTGCTCACTTTCACCATTGCCTAATGGTGATTCATTGGCACGATGGGGAGATGCTCATAAGTCACGCAGAGAAATATCCCGTTTTAGCCAAAAAGATGCTGAGGTATACCCGGAATTCAGTAGAATCATGACACATATGGGCAAATTGGCCAAAGAGGTTATTGATCACCCTGCGCCAGATATTAACTCCTTGAAAATCAAAGAATTAGCTAATCTTCTCCGGTTGGGTAAAGCATTTAAGGACTTAGGTCCTGACCTGCTTCACATGAATATTAAACTCGTCACGATGAGTGCCCTTGATTTTCTCGATCAATGGTTTGAATCTGAAGTCTTGAAGGCGCCCATGTCAGTAAGTGGAATCATTGGGACTTTCCAGGGCGTTCGTTCTCCTGGAACTGCTTATGTCCTGCTCCATCACTATATGGGTCAGTTGGACGGTGCTTTCAGATCATGGGGTTTCTCAAAAGGTGGAACTGGTGGTATCAGTATGGCCTGCGCCAATGCAGCAAGATCATATGGAGCAGAAATTAAAACGAATGCCCCTGTACATAAAGTTTTGATTAAAAATGGCCAGGCTTATGGTGTAGTCCTTGAGAACGGTGATGAATATACCGCTAAAACTATCATTTCAAATCTTGATCCAAACCAGACGTATTTGAATCTGGTCGGTGAAAAGAATTTGGATGATGAAATAGTAAAACAAGTAAAAAGATTCAAATTTCGGGGAAGTTCAGGAAAGGTGAACCTGGCGCTGGACAGGGTCCCGGAATTTTCATGTCGGCCGGGGGTAGGCGATCATCTTCGGGGTGATATTGCCATTGCACCTAGTATTGATTACCTGGAAAAGGCATTTGATGAAGCCAAATATGGATCATTCAGCAAACGACCGTATATCAATGCGGTAATTCCATCGCTCACAGACCCAACAGTAGCTCCTCCAGGGAAGCATATACTTTCATGTTTTGTACAATATGCTCCCTATAACATTAAAGAAGGAGCTGAAAATTGGCCCAAATACAGGGAGGCGTTTGGTGATGCTGTAGTGGATACTATGGCTGAATATATCCCGGGATTAAAAGATATGATCCTTTATCGTCAGGTGCTTACACCATGGGATATCGAAAAACAAATGGGTCTGACGGAAGGCAATATTTTCCAGGGAGAGTTAAGTCTTGAGCAGTTGCTCTTTCAGCGACCGATTTCAGGATATGCGAAGTACAAGACTTCGGTACCAAGCCTGTATATGTGTGGATCCGGTACGCATCCGGGCGGAGGTATTATGGGCGCAAGTGGAGAACTATGTGCCAAGACAATTTTACAATCTAGATCTATATAATCATTATGAATAAGAGTTATGATATCATTGTTATCGGTGGTGGACATAATGGTCTGACTACTGCCACGATTCTCGCTAAAAAAGGAATGAAAGTTCTTTTGCTCGAAAAGAATAAATTCCTGGGAGGTATCGCCTCAGGTCATGAATTTATTCCTGGATACAGAACTACCGGACTAGTCCATGACACAAGTGGTGTCAGGACCTCTGTATTAAAGCAATTAGGTTTGGAACAGTTTGGGTTAAAAATTAAAAATGCACGTCCGGATGCGGCTATATTGGCCAAAGATGGCCGGGGAATATTTCTTCCATCTGATAGAAATAAGGCCATTGAAGAAATAACTAAAATATCAAAAGATGATGGAGAAGCATATCGCGACTATCGGATTTTTATAGATGAAATAGGTAAATTTTTATTCCCGCTATTAAACGAGATTCCACCGGATCTCATTCAATTTGGCACAAAAGAGCTTTTTGCCCTTGGTAAGAAAGGCCTTGCTTTGAAAAAGTTAGGGAAAAAAACGATGACAGAATTGCTCAAAGTAGGGCCTATGTCCGTAGCTGATTTTCTCAACGAAAGATTCGAAACCGAATTCCTTAAAGCCGGACTCTTGGGACCTTCAATTTATGCTTCATATACCGGACCATGGTCTTCATATACTACGTTGAATTTATTGATGTGGGAAGTATGTGCCAGAGAGCACATAGTAGGAGGACCTCAAGCCCTCGTGAACGCACTCGAAAAAGCAGCTATATCAGCCGGTGTGGTTATAAAACTGCAGTCAGAGGTAAGTAGCATAAATGTTGATAAACATGGAATGGTAACCGGGATAACACTAAAAGACGGTGCTGTAGAAAATTCACCAATCGTGGCATCTTCTTGCACACCTCAGCACACATTCCTGGATTTGTTGGCTCCCAATGTAATCGATTATCCATTAGAAAGAAGTATACAGAATTATAGGTCCCGGGGGACTACCGCAAAGGTTAATATCGCCCTTAGTAATAAAGTGAAGTTTAAATTTAAATCTGATGATACTATAGAATATGCGCGAACAGGAAATTCTATCGATGAAATGGAAAAGGCCTTTGACTCTGTTAAATATCGGAAATTTTCTGATCACCCCATCTTAGATATTCATGTACCATCTGTCTCAGATCCTACGGTGGCCCCTGATGGTCATAGCGTACTGTCCATACTTGTTCATTTTGCGCCTTATCATTTTGACGCTGGATGGAATAAAGAACAAAAGGATAGATTAAAAGATAATGTAGAAGATATGCTTCTGGATTATATAGAGAATTCCAGAGATGAGATTGTCGGATGTGAAGTACTTTCACCTGTAGACTTTGAAGATCAATTTAATCTTACAAATGGCCACATTTTTCATGGTGAACATGCCGTAGATCAGTTAATCACCCGGCCTATCCCCTATTGTGCCAGGTATGACACTCCTATTAAGGGACTCTACCTTTCTGGAAGTGGAGCTCATCCGGGCGGGGGGATCACCTGTGCACCTGGATTTTTGGCTGCCGAAAGGATAATTAAGCACAAAGACTGACTAAGAAGCTCATCAATTAATAAATTTTTCCAGGTAAGGCTGGGGTCAGGTTGAAATTATGCAACAAAAGCCACTCTTGTCAGCCTGAAGGCGATTTATTATGTCCTTTTCCCCTTGTTCATAGAACCGTTCTTCTCCATAAAGAATACAAGTAATCATTTTTCATATCCACTTTTTTATAGGATTTGGCCACTTTGACAAAACTATTCAATAAAATTCTTGACTCTGTCTCTAAAATACTTTGAATAGAGCTTTTGGAATGCTATATTGAAAATAAGATTTTGCAGGACATAATCACATTTGCTGAATAGGAAATGAACTGATATGGATGGCACATGGTATGAAGGTGCAATTATAAACATTACTTAAAACTATGAAGATGACGAACTTACTTAAAAAACTAATTAGCATAGGGACTTTTTGTCTGTTCTTGACTATCAGTCTGGAAGCACAGGTAGTCGTATTACAGTATAGGGCAGTTCCACAACAAAATATTGCAGACTTCATTCACCGGGAGACGACATACTGGTCTCAAGTCGCCAAGAAAGCAATAGATGAGGGTAAAATGCTTAGATGGGAATTATGGCAACGCATTGGAGGCTATGACCTGAATGCAGATGCACACAACTTTGTTTTTGTCAATGTCTACAAGGACAAATATGGTTTAGACGAAGATATTTGGGATGTTTCCTCAGTTTTTCGAAACATACGGATTCAGGATATGGAGACAACAACACTTGGTCGGACAATTCATCAGGTTGTAGTTGAGCTACAGGCTTCGGCAGGTGTGGGTAACGGAAGATATGCCAAAATGAATTATGCCAACGTTTCGAATATGGATAACTTTCTGAAGTTTGAACAAGAAACCTGGCAGCCTTTTATTAACAAAGCGATTATAGAGGGTAAAACATCTTTTGTAAGTTGGAATCTTGCTACAGTCGTAACCCCGACCGGCTCCGACATTCCTTTCAACGCTATCACTGTCGACCATTTTGATACATATAGCGAAGCTGTAATACCCAGGTGGTCTGATGATCTCGTGACTCCGGATATTGAGCCTTCTTTAAAGGATCGAGATAGAATTATGGCTCAGATATATGGTTTGATTATGACAGTCGAATAAAATATCTTAAAATATTGCTATGAAATTATCGAAAGGTGACTATATGGTCACCTTTTTTTATCACCATAATCCGTGCTCTAAAATTTCTCTCCCCCAAAACCGATAACTGACCTCACTCTATCCTCAGAAAGTTTTAATGCCATAAAGGACCTTTTAGATTTACTCTCCACTGACAATCATATCTTATAACACAAGTTGTATCATTCGGGTCGTTTTCTAATTACTGCAATTTATAATTTTAGCAATAGTGAATTAAATGGTTCTACGCCCTTTGCAGTGTATATAAAAAAATTAAATTTAACACTTGACATTCGTTCATTTTTTTTCATACGCAAAAAAAAAAGAACCAAAAAAATGCTCTCGAAATAATACCAGCCCGCAAAGCTAGCACCCGCACCCTCTATTTCGATTTCCTAACGCTTCTTTTGATTCTGCATATACTATACCTGTTCTCATATTTTGATAGAGATAAGTAAATTTTTATAATAGCATTAAGTCATTAGAACCCACTTAAAAAGGCTAAGAGCCAATTAAATCACGCTTTTCATTGATCCTATTAAGCACTTCCAGGAATAGAAATTTCAATATAAGGTCCGCTATCCATCCTGAATAACTCAAATTTTTCATACGCTTCTGTCCCACATCAAATTAAGTGATTTAAGGACATACCAAAGTGACTAAAATCACAATAATTTATGACATTGGTCATGCTAATCAAGTAGTTCTGTACTTATTTTCCGAGTGGAAATAAATGATTATCAAATTATAAAATAATTCAAAAAGTTATGAAAAATTCATTCATGGTTTTCTGCATGTGTGCATCTATTCTTTTTATGTTATCAGAAATATCATCTTGCACACATGATGACGACCCCTTAAGTCAGATTTCAGAATCAACATTTGAATATGGAGATGATATTGTCGAAGTATCTGACGGGTATGCTTTTGATAAAACACATTCAAGTGTAAGGTGGGAAACAGCCTACCTGGGTTCTTCGGCATTGCTTACCGGACGTTTTAATGATTTCGAAATGTCTATAGATTTTGATCAGAAGACACCCACTAATAGTCTAATAACAGGCAAAGTAACATTGTCGACTGTTAACACTGGAGAACCAGGCAGAGACGCCGGATGCCTGTTAGGTACATTTGGAATTGTCGATGGTGATGCTGCAAGTGATGAGGCAAGCTTCCAAAGCACAAAGATATCGCATGACAATCGGGGAGGATTTGATGTAGAAGGAGTAATGTCTTTCCACAATGTCGAAGCACCTATATTAGGCAAACTTAATTATGTCGGAACTACATTCTTTGATGAAGCTTCCGGGGTTAGAAATGCGCCTTTAAATGTTGCAGGATTTATTCTTGAATTTGAATTCGCCGCAAAGACAGTATTTGGAATTCAGTCAGGAAACATAGCTGATAATGTAAAGGTGATTGCCAGTGGACAATTTAAAAAATCAATATAAATACAGGCTGGACATTCATTAAGAAACAATAACAATATCCAATTATGAATAACTGGAAAATTATAATGGTTTATCTCTGTGTAGTATTAGTTTCCATTTTTCAATCTTGCTACTACGACAGCCCACCTCCATTACAACCTATAAACCCTGAAGACGTTTCATTCTCCACACATATTCTTCCTATCATGGCAAAAAGCTGTAGCACTTCGAATTGTCATGATGGAACGACGGCTCCAAACCTGCTCGGTGAGAGAGCCTGGTCAGAGTTAAAAAGTGGATTTGTGAACACTACACAACCTCAAAATAGTAGTGTTTACAAAGCTGTAGAATTTTTACCAGGAGGGGATCCGATGCCTCCAGGTGGACCACAAATACCTGAATTAGACCGGCAATTAATTTTAGCCTGGATACAAAATGGAGCTCCTAATAATTAAATAGGACATTCGGAATTATGTAAAATAAAATGACTTTCTAATTATAAAATGAAAAAACAATGTCAGATTCTAAAGCAATAATTATGACTTGGGTTAAATCTAATTGGCAGGAATTCAATATTCTACTCTTCTTAATATTTCTTCTCGCAGGTATACAACCAGTCTTGTCTCAAGATGAATCCGCTCCTGCTCCAGATCGACCGGTTACCTCTGTTTTTGAAAGCGTATGGCTCATTGATAACCAGACAGTCCATGTACCTGTAAAAGGAACGTTTGAATTCGATATCATGCACAGATTTGGCACCTTGAACAAGGGATATGATGACTTATATGGATTCTATTCCAATTCTAATATCAGAATGGGATTAAGTTATACACCGATTGATAATCTCTCCCTGGGTCTTGGACTTACCAAGTTCAAACATATGCTTGATGTTAATGCTAAGTATTCAGTTTTAAAGCAGACACGAAGTGGAAGCATACCCTTGTCAGTTACTTACTTTGGAAACGCTGTTCTGGATTCAAGACCTGCCGAAAACCGAGAAGTCATTTATAACACATCAGACAGATATTCCTACTTTCATCAAATCATTATAGGCAGAAAATTTAATGATTGGTTTTCGTTTCAAGTAGCCCCCAGTCTCTCACATTATAATATTATCGGCGAAACAAGGGAAAATGACCACATAGCACTTGCGTTTGGTGCCCAAGTAGGGCTTACTGAAAGTCTTGATTTTATTATAAATGTTGATCAGCCTATCACTAAACATGTCAGAAATAATCCTAACCCTAACATTAGTCTTGGCATACAGATAGGTACCAGTTCTCATGCCTTTCAAGTGTTCATAGGCAACAGCAACAGCATATTACCACAGGAGAATAATTTTTATAATTCAAGAAACTGGACGGACAACTTTACCGAAAATTTTCTAATTGGTTTTAATATCACCCGTATGTGGGTTTATTAATTATAATCAAACTATAATGAATAAAGAACAAAAAAATACCAGGCGAAAGTTTTTGGATAAAGGAATTATCGGAGGCATAGGTATCATCGCTGGTATAGAGATTATGAATAGATCTGTGAAAAAAGATCCCGAAAACAAGAAGACAACCCGTTTAATTTCAGCTGATGGGACACTATATGATATTGATAATAAATACATCGATAAAATGTGCAGCGGAAAAGTTTCTAATTCGAGGCTCAAAGAATGGATAGAAGAAGAAAAGAAAAAGAATAATAAATCTTAGATCAACTGAAGATGTCAAATAATAACGAAGCCTCCCTCGAGAATAACCGAAGGTCCTTTTTGAAAAAGAGTTTTTTTGCAGGATTGGCTTTTCCCTCTCCCACTGAAAATGATAATATTTTTCACCGGGATGATGTACTAGAAAGTGGGAACAAAGTCAAATTATTGTCTCCCGATGGAGAGATTATAGAAATTGATGAAGCCTATTTAAAACCTATCCCAAATACATATACGGCCAAAGTAAGGGAAGGGATACCAGGCAGAAAATTCGTAATGGTTATCGATCTGGCACAATGTAAAAATCTGAGAAAGTGTCATGACGCTTGTGAAAAAATGCATCATTTAACTCCTGAAAAAGATTGGCTTAAGATTGTAAAGCAACAAGACAATGATTTGGCTTCACCCTATTGGCAACCCACCACATGTTTTCATTGTGATAATCCTCCTTGTGTAAAAGTTTGTCCTGTCGATGCAACTTTTAAAAGAACAGACGGTATCGTCTTAATCGATAATGACAGATGCATAGGATGCAGATTCTGCATGGTAGCTTGTCCATATTCCGCGCGAAGTTTTGACTGGAGTGAACCAGTACTGCCATTGGAGGTTCTTAATATGCCATATGATCCTGAGACCAGCTGTCCGCCTAAAAAAGGAACTGTTTCCAAATGTGACTTCTGCCCTGACATGGTTCGAAAAGGAGAAATGCCGCATTGTGTTTCCGCCTGTCCTAATGGTGTATTCTATTTTGGGGATGAAAATGAAGACGCCGTTTCAAATGGAACAGAGACAGTAAAACTCAGTGATTTATTAAAAGAAAGATTTGGCTATCGGTATATGGAAGACTTAGGAACCAAGCCGCGAGTATATTACTTGCCTCCGGTGCAGCGTGCCTTCCCATTTGAAGATGATGAGTATTCTCGAAACAAGTAACATGACGGATTTACAGACAGAAGACAAGCTCAAATATTCTATAAACACATCTGAAAAAGTGACATCCCTTTTAGATGATTTATACCCAAGGCCATTTGGAACATTAGGAAAGATCTGGATTTTTGGGCTTCTGATATTTAGCCTTCTTGGATTGTATTTTTATTTGATACAATTAGATCAAGGCCTGTCAATAACCGGTCTCAGCGATTATACTTCCTGGGGGATCTATGTATCTAACTTTGTATTCTTCGTTGCTATTAGTCTTGTTGGCTCATTGATCAGCGCCATATTAAAATTGACAGGAGCGGAATGGCGTACTCCACTTACCAGAATTTCGGAGATAATAGCGGTTAGCGCCATCATCATGGCGGGTATAGTGATCATCATCGATATGGGTCGACCTGACAGAATGCTCAATCTGATCTTTCATCCACGAATTCAATCCCCCATAATCTGGGACGTGATTGTGATCAGCACATATTTGGTTTTGAGCACCCTTTTTCTGTATTTACCATTAATCCCTGACTTCGCAATTATGCGTGATAGATTAAAGGGCATACCAAAATGGCAACAAAAGCTTTACCGTGTCCTTTCAATAAATTGGAAAAACACAGAAGCACAGAAAAAAATATTGTCTAAAGCAATAAGAATCATTGCAATTATAATTATTCCGATAGCCTTTGGTATACACACGGTAACGTCATGGCTTTTTGCAACTACTTTCAGGCCTGGTTGGGATAGCACTGGTGTAGGACCATATTTTGTAGCAGGCGCTTTTATGGTGGGTGCAGCTTGTGTGATTTGTGCCATGTTCATATTTAAAAAAATCTATAATTATAAAGATCATTTTACTGAGAAACATTTTGATTATATGAGCAGACTGCTTTTAATGCTTTCTTTAATCTATTTATATTTTAATATTAATGAATACTTTATTCCTGCTTACAAAATGAAAGGTCATGAAAGCGAACATCTTCACGACTTGTTCAGTGGCAATATGGCTCCTCTTTTTTGGACGGTTCAGATTGGTGGGATGCTCATTCCAATTATCATATTAATGTTCAATAAAGGAAGAAAACCACTAATTGCATTTATCGTCTCAATGGTGATTATAGTGGGGGCTTGGTTTAAAAGATACCTGATCGTAGTACCTACGTTGAGTTATCCGCTTATTCCTACCACGCGTGTCCCGGACTCCTGGCTGCATTACGCACCTTCAGGGCCCGAATGGATGATTACTATAGGCACACTGACTGCATCACTATTAATAATAACTCTATTAGTTAGAATCGTACCGGTGATACCTATTGTGGAAACAGCCGAAGACCGTGGATTAGATAGTCAGCAACTTTTTCTAAATACAAATGAACATATTGATGCCCTGGACAATTAAAATATATCATATTAAAACATGCCTGGTAATCGCATTTTATTTATTGTCTTCAGCTTTGATATGTCAAAATGATCAGAGCAACGAGGCAAAGAAAAAAGCTAGAATTAGTTTAGATTACTTTAATTATAATAATTATGGGCCACGCCTAAAGACTACTGTCAAGAGCAAAGAGGATAGGTCTTATGTAGGTGTTCGTGGTGTCAGGGTAGATTTCTTCATTGAAGATGATCAAAATTCGGATTATTTGGGGTTTGCAATCACTGATAAAAGCGGGGCCATCAATTACGGACTTCCTGATACTTTTTACAAGGCTATTGATACATCAAATTATTATAGATTTTTAGCTAAAATAGAAGATAATAAATACGTGCTGGATGCATCAAAAATCATTGATATTACCAGGTCAAAAATAAAATTGACAACACAAGAAGAAGACTCAATTAGGTCAATTCAATTCTTAGTCGAAAGGCCCGGTCCTGAAGGTCAGCTTATCCCAGCCGTTGATGTTGAAGTCGGCATCTATGTAAAAAGACTGTTTGGATTAATGTCTATAGCAGAATCAGAATATACTGATGAGAATGGGATCGTCTCATTTATTTTCCCCAATGATATCAGGAGTGATACTTCAGGTAATGTACTGATTTATGCAAAGGTTGAGGACCATGAGGAATTCGGAACGCTTATCGGAACGAGTACAACCGATTGGGGTGTTTCAAATCCTTCTTCAACAATACATTTAGAAAGAGAATTGTGGTCAGCCGGATCGAATGCGCCTATTTCACTTGTGTTAACTATTAGTCTTCTTATTCTAATTGTATGGGGATTTATACTATTTCTAATATATGAAGTATTTCAAATTAGAAGACTTGGACAACTCTAAAAGCATTTTTATACCAAACTCTGAAAATAATAATTAATCCTTGATAAAAAATTTCAAAATGAAAGTAAAGTTTTCAATTTTAACACTTGCAATGTTTTTATTCCTTTGTGGATCTTCCTCATTCACATTCACAGACTGGGTGGTACCTGCAAAGTATGAGAAAATGAAAAACCCACATAAAGCTGATAATGCTTCTTTGAAAATGGGGAAATCCATTTATAACAAACATTGCAAATCTTGTCATGGATCTGAAGGACTTGGAGATGGTTCAAAAGCCGCTCAATTAGATACACCTTGCGGGGACTTCTCAACAGAAGAATTTCAAGCTCAAAGCGATGGCGCACTATTTTACAAATCCCGGTTTGGAAAAGATGATATGCCGAACTTTGAAAAAAAGATACCTTACGAAGAAGATATTTGGCACGTGATCAATTACATCCGCACATTCATAGAATAGCGGTACAGCTTAACTCTGGCTCATATGATCAACGAGTCGCCCCTCCGTCTATTGGAAGACAAATACCGGTAACAAAGCGGGCTTCATCCGACGCCAGGAAGAGGTAACCTACTGCGAGATCTTTTGGCTCTGCTAAAAATCCTACAGGTATGCTATGCTTCGCCATTTCTTTTAAATTATCCGGGATAGCATCCGTCATAGGTGTCTGTGTGTATCCCGGAGCTATCGCATTTACGGTTATTCCATATCTCCCCAATTCAAGAGCCCAGGTCTTCGTCATTCCTATCACACCTGCTTTGGTCGCCGCATAATTCGTTTGCCCGTAATTACCGCGAAGACCAGTCGTAGATGAAGCTGAAATGATACGACCATAACCCTTTTCCTTCATAATAGGTGCTACTGCTCGCGTACAGTAAAATATGCCGCTTAAGTTGACATTAATAACTGAATCCCATTCCTCATCACTCATCTTCAGAAGCGTTTTATCTCTTGTGATGCCAGCATTGTTGATTAGAATATCTATCGTCCCATATTTTTCGACCACATTTTTTACAGCTTGTTCTACTGCTTCTTTTTCGGTTATTGAGACTTTCATGAATTCTGCAGATTGCCCTTTGTCTGTGATCGATTTGGCAACATCAGTACCTGCATCAAGAACATCCCATATGATTACTTTGGCCCCTTTCTCCGCAAATAATTCGGCAATGGCCTGCCCTATTCCTCGAGATCCACCCGAAACGATTGCTACTCTGTCTTTTACAGTCATGATGACATTTTATTTTGGCCTGCTAATTAACATATATTCTCTAGTTAAGGCAAATATCCCAGTTCCCATTATTGGCCAGCATTAAAAATCATGAAACCAGATCTACCTGACACACTTATACGAAAGAATATCCATGCTTTACGAGAGGTAATTCCCTGATTCGTTCACCTGTCGCCGCAAATAGTGCATTTGTCAAAGCGGGAGCAGCAGGTGGCGTTCCTGGTTCACCCACTCCCGTAGGGTATTCATCCATTTCCATGATATGTGTCGTAATGTGCGGTGTGACATTCATACGGACCATTTCATATTCCGGGAAATTTCCTTCAACAATTTTTCCATTTTCAATCGTGATCTGACCATACATAGCAGCTGACAATCCGTATACAATCCCGCTCTGCATTTGCGCTTCTATGGTATCCGGGTTGACAGTGCGTCCACAATCTATCACACAATAATAATTGTCTATAGAAAATTCCTTCTCTCCTACTTTTGTTATTTCTGCTACTTCTGCTACGATACTTCCAAATGACTTGTGCAGCGCAATACCACGAAATTTATTGTCACCAGCCGGCTCAGACCAGTTAGATATTTCGGCTACTTTATCAAGTACTGCGACAAACCTAGGGTGATCAGCTAATTTATTTTTTCTAAAAACATATGGATCTTTTCCTGCTGCTGCAGCGCATTCATCTATAAATGATTCTGTAAAAAAACCATTTTGAGAACTTCCTACGCTTCTCCAGTTGCCCACCTGTATCGGTAAATCAAGATCCCCAAAAGCAACCTTGCGACTGCCCATAGCATATGGCAAGTGTGCTGCACCTTCAGAACTCATAGGATCATCCTTTGGATCAGGGGCCTGAGAAGGCATAATCCTCATCATCGAACTGTGTCCTACTGACTGTAAGGCCATTTTGTTTTCCCAGGCTGCAATATCTCCTCCAGGTGTAATGGCAGCCCTGAATTTGCTCATAACTGCTGGGCGATACATTCCATACCTCATATCTTCTTCCCTGGTATAAGACAATTGTATCGGTGTACCCTTCATAACCGTCGCGACTTCTGCTGCTTTAATTACAAAATCCACCTCTGCTCTTCTGCCAAATCCGCCACCCAGGTATTTCATATTGATTGTGACATTGGCACCGTCGATACCAGTAATAGCCGCGACTTTATCCCTGATCACGGACGGGGCCTGGTGACCTACCCACACATCTGCTCTATCCTCATGTACATGAACGGTACAATTCAATGGCTCCATCGTGGCCTGGGCGAGATAGGGTACAAGATATTCTGCTTCAATCAATTGATTTCCTTCAGAGGCTATGACTGATGCTACATCCCCTTCTGACTCCGGAGTTGCTATCATTTCATTATTGGCGATCACAGATTTCATTTTCGCCGCCACCCCTGCTGTACTTAAACCCTCATGGCCATTCGATTCTTCAGTTACTTCAAGACTAAGCGCACCATTTTTTGCTCTCCAACTGTTATCAGCAACAACAGCTACACCTTGTCCATCTTTTAGAACTACTACCTTTTTTACGCCGGTCATAGCTTCAACTTCTTCAATGTTTTGCACACTGCCGATTGTGCCTCCGAGGTATTCCGGATGTCTGATAGCCGCATATAACAGCCCTTCCGGTCTTGCGTCGATACCAAATTCAGCTGTACCATCTACTTTTTCAGGAATATCCAGTCTGCGCACCGGTTTGCCCAATATTTTGAAATCCTTTTGTGCTTTTAATGTCGGTATTTTGTCCACTTTAATTTGAGCGGCATCAGCGGCTAATGACCCATAGGTCAATTTTTCTTTGGATGTTTTGTTTATGATATGGCCATCTTCAGCATAACACTCACTTTTATCGACTCCCCATCTTTGTGCTCCGGCCATAATTAATGCTTCCCTGGCTGTGGCACCTGCAGCACGTAAAGTATCATAACCATCTGAAATGGTCGTACTGCCACCTGTCCCAACTACTGGCAAAACGGAAGCAATTTTTTCCATTAAGGTCATGCCTTTATATACATTCCGGGGCTGACCTGTTAATAGAAATGTATTGGCATAAGGAGACTCCGGTTGCGGGTGTACAATTTTTACTTTCTGCACATCGACTTCCAACTCTTCTGCTATCAGCATAGGTATTGAAGTGTACACTCCCTGTCCCATTTCAGACCGCGGGACTGCCAGTGTGATTGTATTGTCTTCAGCTATTCTGATCCAGGCATTAAGGGAGTCTCCTGCTCCCATACCCTCTCCTGTGTATTGTTTTATTTTGTGATTCACCCACAGCATTCCGCCTACACCTACTACCAGTCCACCACCAACCACACCTCCTGTGATCATGAATGCCCTGCGGCCCCATTTACCTTTTTTCGATTTTTTATCTTGATCAGCCATTTTCAGCTTTTACTTTTTTAAAGAATATTATCCTAATAATTCTGCTTCGTTGGCGCGCAATTTGGCCGCCGAATGTATTGCTTGTCGCACTCTTTGATAGGTGCCACAACGACAGATGTTTGTCATGCTTTCATCTATATCCATGTCTGTAGGTTCTGGATTCTGATCCAACAAAGCCTCAGCTGCCATGATCATTCCTGACTGACAATAGCCGCATTGAGGTACTTGATGTTCAATCCAGGCACGTTGCACTGCCGTAAGTTGGCCCTGCTTTGCAATTCCTTCAATAGTTGTGATTTCCTTTCCTGCTGCACTGGCTACCGGAAAAGTGCAACTCTTTGTGGCAACACCATCGATCATAACGGTACATGCACCACAAGAGGAGACGCCACATCCATATTTTGTCCCGGTCATATCTAATTCGTCCCGTAAGACCCACAATAGCGGCATGCCTCCTTCTACATCTACATTGATAGACTTGCCGTTAATTTTTAATTCTGCCATAGTTGAAACTTATTTATAGAGCAATTATAATTGAGCCTCTGGTCTGAAGCATCTATAAGATACATATTCTCTTACACATTTTGATGCGAATATAATTTAAATATATAAATTTGTGAGTGAGCACTTACTTTTATGGTGACTAAAAAAGAGCTAATTCTCAAGTCTGGTTTAGAGTTATTTGCAACAGAGGGATATACTGCTACTTCGACCAATAAAATTGCGCAAAAGGCTGGTGTCTCGGAAAGCTTAATTTTCAGACATTTCTATAATAAAGAGGGGCTATTGAAAGCTATTTTCGAGGAAGGTGAGCAAGCATTCAAAGCACTTTATAGTAATATTATAGAGGAGAAAGATCCCATGATGGTAGTCGCCAAGACAATAGAACTTCCATTGGATCTTGCCACAGAACATCATGAGTTTTGGCGCTTGCAATTCAGATTGAAGTGGGAATTACAACATATGAATCCCGACAAGACCAAACCTCTGATTGAAAAGTTGACGGAGGCTTTCGCCAAATTAAATTATAAGTCACCAGCACAGGAAGCCAGGTTCCTCAGTTGTTATTTGGAAGGACTGGCCAGTCAGACATTACTGGGTGGAGCATTTGACGAAAAAGAGACAAAAGCATTTTTATTTTCTAAGTATAACCTGGTATAAGTTTTCAGTAATTTTGACTTTCGTCAAATGAGCTACCTTCGCAAATATTTAAATTATGGCAACACTCAAGTGGCAAATCGCCAAAGAATACGAAGATATAACTTACAAAAAGCTGAATGGTGTAGCACGCATCGCTTTTAATCGACCTGAAGTGCGCAATGCATTCAGACCCACGACTGTAGGAGAATTGCTGGATGCTTTTCATGACGCCCATGAGGATCGCACTATCGGTGTCATATTACTTTCAGCAGAAGGACCTTCTCCCAAAGATGGAGTCTATGCATTTTGCAGTGGTGGCGATCAACGCGTACGTGGAAAGACAGGATATGTTGGGGGTGATGGTATCGGCAGGTTAAACATTCTCGAAGTACAGCGGCTCATACGATTCATGAATAAAGCGGTCATATGTGTCGTGCCGGGATGGGCAGTCGGAGGAGGTCATAGCTTGCACGTCGTATGCGATCTCACACTTGCCAGTAAAGAGCATGCCATCTTCAAACAGACAGATGCCGATGTTGCAAGTTTTGATGCAGGCTACGGTTCTGCCTATCTGACCAGGATGGTAGGGCAAAAGAAAGCTCGGGAAATCTTTTTCCTGGGAAGAAATTACTCGGCCCAGGAAGCGGTAGATATGGGTATGGTCAATGCCGCTATCCCTCATGCTGAACTGGAAGATACTGCCTATCAATGGGCACAGGAAATTCTTGGAAAAAGTCCAACGGCTATAAAAATGCTCAAATATTCCATGAATTTAATAGACGATGGATTAGTAGGTCAGCAAATCTTTGCAGGAGAAGCTACCAGACTCGGTTATATGACAGATGAAGCCGAGGAAGGTCGCAATGCTTTCCTGGAAAAACGCAAACCGAATTGGGACAAATTTCCCAAATTTCCTTAGGATTTTGAATCTAATTTTATAGATCAAAGAAGACGCACTGAAGAATAGAAAACCGTTTCTAAACTTTAGTTCTCTGTCTGATAGCAAGATGCTTATCATTTCGTTAATTACACACCCATTCGTGATAGATTACAATTTCAAGCTTTTTCCGCCTCTTCCGTCAGCTGGCGGATGAAAAGCTTGAAATTTAATTGATTCCCTTTAGGGTTAGGCCGCAACAAGGAAATTTCAAGGTTTGAGTGTGTAGTTAAGCATTCCTTATTAAAATATTACACGAAGACTACTTTTTCGCTTTATAATCTTTAATAATAGGGCTTACATCAACAAGGCGGTTCCAATCTTTAGGCCGTTCAAAATCCTGTCCGGAGATTAATACTTTGGCATTTGGATAGGATGACTTAACTGTTTTCCAATTAGTGTCTTTCCAATTTGCCTTATCCATTTCCAGAAGAGACACGCCTTTAAGAGCTCCGGAAACAGCCCGACCAATAAGAGGCCACCACAGACTTTCTGTCTCCCTGTCCCACAGCACAAAGCCATCAAGACCATCCCAAACTTCCTTATCATAATATGTATATCCGCTCAAGCCAAAAGTCAATTCTTTTTCACCGTATTGTCGTGAATAAATAGCTCCCAAATCTGCCAGAATGCAATAAACGGCCATGATTGGTTGTCCATTTAATTCATCATTTACAACTTCATGTCTTGTTAAATCTTTGACTGAATATGCCTTCACTTCGGCTCCTGAATATGCCAGTAAAAACCTATCGTCATCTTGCCATATTAAGTCAGCTTCAGCAACATTTGAAAATGCAGGAGCCAATAATGCTGGAAATCGTTCACGACCAATACCATAATGAAACTGACCATCTTTTAAATCATAATCTGTTATATCAAAATGTTGCAAACTGTCGGCTCCACCATAGAGCATATCTCTATCGTTAATTTTAAAAAACTTTCCATTTTCAAGTGCAATCGGTCTTTGTTTTTTGACAGTCTCTGTTGGTGCTGCTTGTTTGGTTTCGGCCAGGTCATTTCGACTACAGGACAAGAGCGTGAGGGCGATCAAAATTGGGAGAATCTTATTCATAAAACGGAATTTAGGCTATAAAATACATAAAATACGAATCAGTATTTGATAATAAAAAGTAATGATACTGGTGTCTTTTTTAAAGGAGGCCTACTCGGTCAGCCCATAGGTTAATTCTTCATCTCCATATTATCGCACATAAATAGTATTTGAATCCGCTATGATGCAGTATAAGGTCATAATTTGCTGTTCATTTTATGGTGTAATAACAATCAGTTGAAGACAGGTATGATATCCACTACTCTTGCTATCTTTAAGGATATCCTCAAATGAAAATTCACATGAGACCTCTGAGTACAATAGCTCCAGACTGGTGGGACTACACAACACTTGATCGCAAAATCCTGGATGCCGCGGCAGCATTAAGCCCAGATGATTTATTGTCACTTTCCAGGCCAGGATTTAAGGTAGTTTTCTATGATACATTGGAAGATTTTTACCTGGCTGAAGCATTGGAGTATGTGCATACCTGGATGCAGGCAGGACCCGAAAATCCCGTCGGAATTTGTGGCCCAATTGGCCCTACAGAACAGCTACCCCTTGTCGCCCGGCTGGTCAATGAATTGAATGTCAATTTGAAATATGCTCACTTTTGGGCTATGGACGAATGGATAGAGGATGGCCAGGCAGTGCCCCTTAGTCACCCTTTAAGTTTTCAAAGAGCCAATCGTACGCTTTGTTTTGATCGAATCCGCCCAGAGCTAAGAATGCCCGAAGCAAATTTGCATTTCCCGGATGCTGACCTTACCGAATTTCACGAAAGTTGGAATCAGGCCCGATGTCTTGTAATGCAAGGGGGACAGGGTGAAGTAAAACACTGGGCATTCAATGATCCTTTAAGAAGAACCGGAAAATATAAAGAAATTCCACCGACACCAGAAGAATATCGTCTGCTAAAGACAAGAGAGGTAGAATTGCATCCGATTACACTCATTCAGAATGCGCGTACATCCGGAGGAGGTGTCGTACAAAATGTCCCAACCCGGGCACTCACTGTTGGACCTTTTGAAACCTGGAAAGCCGAAAAAGTATCCATATGGCAAGCAGGGACACACGACAATCCTTTTGGTATGCGGTTGACCTCGTATATGATATCCAACGGCCTTGCAGATAGCTCGGTTCCTATGTCCTTACTTGCAGATCATCCTAATGTTCAGTTCAACTTTTACAAACCAGGCATCGGAGCTTGTCAGGCTGAAATGCATTAATAATTTTACTATGCCAAAAAGAGTATTTGCCATTGCAGCTCACCCGGACGATATAGAATTTCAAATGGCCGGTACAATGCTTCTTTTACAAAAGCAAGGGTACGAATTGCACTATATGAATCTTGCAAATGGTTCATGCGGATCAAAAACAATAGCCAAGAACGATCTTATCGGAATTAGAAATGAAGAGGCCATAAAAGCGGCGCATAGTATAGATGCGATATTTCATGAGCCAATTACTGAGGATATAGCTATATTTTATGAACCAAAATTGCTCGCAAAGCTGGCCTCGATCATGAGATCTGTTGCACCCGAAATCCTGTTATTACAATCTCCTCAAGATTACATGGAAGATCATCAAAATACGGCAAGATTAGCCGCAACAGCTGCTTTCACTATGGGTATGCCAAATTTTCCGACTACGCCTCCATATCCGGCAGTTGATCAATCTGTAGCTCTTTATCATGCTCAACCTCATGGAAACCGAGATATCTTTCGTCAACTAATGAAACCGGAATTTATAGTGGACATTTCAACAGTGATCGATCCAAAATCCAATATGCTCAGCTGTCATAAGAGTCAAAAGACGTGGTTAGACCATAGCCAGGGCATGAATTCATATATAACGACCATGCTTGAGATGTCAGAAGAAATTGGGAAAATGGCGAAACAGGTATCCTATGGAGAGGGATGGCGCAGAAGATCCCATTTGGGGTATTCCAACAAAGAAATTAAACCTCTGGAAGAAGCATTGGATTCTTATATTTTCTATCCTGATTCAAAAATGTAAAAGTCCTCTATTTGCGACTTTTTTCTGAAAGTGGAAGACCTAATGTCTACTTAAATCAACGTGCACTATCTAATTTTGCACTAACAAATCAGTTTTAGACTCATCATGAGTGTATCTCCTCAGCTTTGAAAGGAGTCGTATCTATTTCCTTGTTTTTATAATTTATAATTTATCACTCCATTCTAAATGTCACCTTTTACACGGATTACCTGACCTGTCTTCATTGATTCTGCCATCGCATACATCACTTCATGCACGTGCATACAAGCGGCCAAATCATTTATAGGTCTTTTACCACTTCTTAGACTAGCAACAAAATGATTTAATTGGCCTGGATATGAATGGTCTGCGACGTCCCCTGAATCAGGCATGCTGGTAGGAAAAGTGATCCAATCTTTCAAATCGTATTCTAAAGTTGATAGTTGATTACCCTTGATCGAACCTTTGGGACCCTGAATCAGAAGAGGAAATTCATACGGCTGGCGACACTCAACACTTGCAGAAACATTACCTATGGCACCGCTTTCAAATTTTAGAATAGATGTAATATTAGGTTCATATTCGTATTGCAAAGGATTTCCTTCAGATACATTTCCAAAAGAGGCAACCTCCGATACACGTGATCCCATTAGCCAAATAAGGGTATCAAGTGCATGACATCCTGCGGTCAGCATTGCATCTCCTCCCATTTCTTTTTTGATATTCCATGCCCATTGTCCATACCAAGGGCCGATGCCATGAAAATAACTGCATGACCCAAAGAATGGTTTTCCAATAAGATCCTGGGTGATAAACTTTTTTGCATTCCTGATAGCGCCAATCCATCTGACTTCAAAACAAATACTGGTCGTAACGCCTGCTTTCTGAACCGCTTCATAAACCGCGAGGAGATCCTTTCGATTCAAAGCCACGGGCTTTTCTATGACGATGTGCTTCCCGGCACGGGCGGCAGCAATGGCTTCTGAAGGATGAAAGGGGTGAGGTGTACAGATAACTACGATGTCAAGATCCGGATGTTGAAGAAATGAAGACAGGTCATCATAAGCCACGGCATTTTTAAGTTTGTGGTGTGCAATTTTCGCAACCGCCTTTTTCTTTTCTCGAGAAGAAACGGCGACTACTTCACAACCATTAATAGCTGAAAAGGTGTCTATATGCGCACCCGCTACCCAACCCGTTCCTATAATTCCAATTCCAAACTTTTTGTCAGTCATGCATTTAAGATAAAATTTAATTTTTGGAAATCACGGCTAAACGTAAACTTTAAAAAAACGAGCGTCTGACTTTCCCGATTATAAACCAAAGCGCAAAATTATGGAGCAATCAACTAACAACAAACAACGAACAACATTTCTCAAATATCTACTGACGTTGGCGGAGCCATATCAGCATCTAATTATCAATTATTAAATTGCTGTTTTTGAGTTGCTGGTTTCGATTTAGGGGTTGCCGGTTTTGTTGTTTTAAAAAGACTCTGTCAGGTATTAATAACAGTTTCGTCTGCAGTGATTTTTGGAGAAAATTAGGTGTTATGTAATTGTACGAAGATGAGTTGAATGAAAAAGTATAAATATCTGCTTAGCATTTATTTTGGGATGTTTTAATTGAATCTATCCCCGATTTCAGGTTTTTCAATATCCAAATACCTAAAGATATCCTCACAATCGGTTGTAAGTAAGGATAAATCCATTCGTAGGACCAATTCACAATTCCGCTTAAGAAGAAATGCATGCCTGCATAATATCTAGCAAAAGAGGCCAAACTAAGTAGACCAATAAAAATTAAGGCCATGCCTAACCATTTACTCCATCCAACTTCCTTGATAAAGGCAAATCCATAGAACAATGAACCCAGTCCAAATCCATAAATGACTAAGAAATAGTTGCTATCAGAAATACCATTGGCCGCTTTAATCAATATTGTAAACATGATTTTTTCTGACTCATTTGGTGCACCCACGTAGCCGGGACGCCAGATCTGGTTGAGTGCATCAATTAAAAGAGACTGCTGCGACATTTCAGTAAAGGCCCAAATGAGCAAAAAGAAAGTCCCAAAAATAATTTCAAAAGGATATTTCCGGAACATTAGATATGCTATCCCCAGGGAAGCTAACAAGTTCACCTGTGGATGAAAAAATAAGATCCATAGTTTACTGAGATACAGGCTATTGCTATATAATAAATTGCTCGTTTCGAAATCTGAAGCCTCGGGATTGGGAAGAAAAATTAGCAGGGCGGTTGTCAATGCCCCAAGAAAGGAACAGATAGCTGAGGCGATTAAAAATTTATCAATGTTTTTATTGTAGTCCATTTTTATAAAAAGTAGTCACTCGATTAGAAAAGGCTAAAGGTCCAATTTAATTCTCCCTTTTCAAAATAACAATATCCTGAAAATCATTATCTACATTTTTCAATTTTACATCTTTCCAGTATCCATCAATCCTCCCGATTATAGAAATATTTAAAGCAGATAA